>JAZLFA010000038.1:0-27829 GCA_045615545.1 Bacilli bacterium
TGATGAAAACAAATCAAACTTTCGATAATCTCAAGAAAAAGTAAAATAATATATAATTTCCTATAAATTTTAAAAAGCAAAGCTTTTTGCTTATTTTTGTTATGTACTTTTATAAATATTTATAAGATAATAGTTGCATGATAGACATATTAATCATTGGGGCAGGCGTAACTGGCACTCTTTTATCTCGTGAATTAGCTAAATATAAGCTAGATATTTTAGTAGTTGATAAAGAAAACGATGTTGGGAATGTTACTAGTAGCGCTAATACTGCCATTATTCATAGTGGCTATGATCCTGTTCCTGGAACCCTTAAAGCAAAACTTAATGTTTTAGGAAATGCTAAATATGATCAAATTTGTAAAGAACTTGATGTTAGCTTTTCTCGATGTGGAACTTTAACGATTATTAATAGCGAATCACAATGGCCAATTTTTAAAGATTTAGTGGAACGGGCAAAACTTAATGGTGTTAATATTAAAACATTATCTAAAGAAGAAACCTTAAAACTTGAACCAAATTTATCAAATGATATCTTAGCTTCTTTATACGCCCCTACAGGCGGAATCATTAATCCTTTTGAATTAGTTACTCACGCGATGGAAAACGCTGTCGATAATGGTGTTAAACTTCATTTAAATGAAGAAGTTATTTCAATTACACAAAAAGAAAATTATTTTATTGTAAAAACAACGAAAAATTCATATGAAACAAAAATAGTGGTTAACGCTGCTGGATTATATGCGGATAAGATTGCTAGTATGATTGAACCTATTTCATGGAAAATTACTCCAAGAAAAGGTGAGTATTATGTTTTAGATCATCACGCTCCATTTATTGTTTCTCGCCCAATCTTTCCTCTTCCTAGTGAAAAAGGTAAAGGAATATTGGTGTCTCCAACAACAAGTGGTAATTATTTAATTGGACCTTCTAGTGAAGAAGTGGAAAATAAGGATGATTATGCGACCGATTCGTTTACATTGGAGAATGTTAAAGCCAACGCAACGTTATTAGTTAAAAGTATACCGTTTTATGAATCTATTCGTGTCTTTAGTGGATTAAGAGCTACTGGAAATACACATGATTTTGTTATTGAACACGCTAAAAGTAATGATCACTTCATTAATATAGGTGCTATTGAATCTCCTGGTTTTGCTTCTTCTCCTGCTATTAGTGAATATGTAATTAAAAATTTAATTAAACCAATTATTGAATTAATCCCTAATAAAGACTTTAATCCTTATGTTCGTAAATATCCGCGATTAAATAAATTAAGTGATGAAGAAAAAAATAAATTAATAAAGAAAGATTCTGATTTTGGGCAAGTAGTGTGTTTATGTGAAAATATTTCTTTAGGTGAAATCAAAGATGTATTATCTCGTAATGCTGCCCCAACTTCAATTAAAGGGGTGAAACGCAGATTACGTACCGGTTTTGGTAAATGCCAAGGCGGATATTGTCACGCTGATTTGGTGATGATTTTAGCCCAACATTATCACGTTTCTCCTTCAGAAATTTTATATGATAGACCTGGTTCAAATATTGTTTTAGAAGAAATAAAGAAGGTTAACGAATGATTAACAGAAATATTGTGATTATTGGTGGTGGCGCAGCTGGAATGGCAGCTGCTATTTCCGCATACGATCATGGTGAAAAAGATGTTGTTATTCTTGAGCAATATGAACATCTTGGTGGTATTTTAAGTCAATGCATTCATAGTGGTTTTGGTCTACAAACTTTTAAAACTGAATTAAGTGGACCAGAATACGCAGATCGATTTATCGAAGAAATTAAAAAAAGAAATATTGAAGTTAAATTTCGTACACGTGTTTTAGAAGTGACGAAAGATCATTTAGTTACTTACTCAAATCCTAATGAAGGTATAGTTAAAGTTAACGCTAAAGCTATTATATTTGCTACTGGTAGCTATGAACGTCCTAGCGGCCATATCGCTATGAATGGAAATAGGGTGAGTGGTATTCTTACTGCTGGCACCGCTCAGAGATTATTAAATATCCATGGCCTATTAAGTGGAAAAAGAGTAGTTATTATTGGTAGTGGCGATATTGGTTTAATTATGGCAAGAAGGTTAACTCTTGAAGGCGCTAAAGTATTATGCGTTTCTGAGATTATGCCTTACTCGAATGGATTGAAAAGAAACATGTCGCAATGTTTAGATGATTATAATATTCCTTTATATTTGTCTCACACTGTTAAAGAAGTGATTGGCAAAGATCGCGTAGAAAAAGTAGTGTTAATTAAAGTTGATGAAAATAAAGCTCCTATTCCTGGCACAGAAATGGAATTTGAGTGTGATACTTTGTTACTCTCTATTGGTCTACTTCCTCAAATCACATTGTTACAAGAAGCTGGTGCAAAATTTAAAGGAACTCGTGTTGAAATAAACGATAATTTTGAAACTTCTATACCAGGAATATTTGTTTGTGGTAACTCATTACACATTCACGACATTGTCGATCTTGTTAGTATTGAAGGAGAAGAAGCGGGTAAAAATGCTGTTAATTACATTTTGAAGAATTATAAACACGAACAAATTCCGGTTATTAATGGAAAAAATGTTGGGTATGTTTTACCTAATTCCATTAGTAAATATGAACATATAGTTCATTTAAGATTCAGAGTTATTAAACCATTAAAAAATCCAAAAATTGTCATTAAGAGTAATGGAGAAGAAATTAAGCGAATAAATGCCATCGCATTACTTCCATCTATTATGCAAGATGTCTCGGTTGATATTAAAGATGAATACCAAGATATCACCGTTGAAGCGGAGGGTGAATAATGAAAAGAAAATTAACTTGTATTGTTTGTCCCCGTGGGTGCGCCCTAGAGGTCGATGAAAACCTAAATGTTACAGGAAATTTCTGTCCTCGCGGAAAAGAATATGCTATCCAAGAAGTAAGTGCTCCAAAACGTAATATAGCTACAATTATTCCTGTTTCTAATCGAAAATATCTTATGCTTAGCGTTCGAACTAGCGCACCTATTCCTAAAGATAAAATTTTTATAGTTATGTCCGAAATAAAAAAAACTACTGTATCTGCCCCTGTTAATATAAATGATGTTGTTATTTCAAACATCTTAGGTTTAGGAGTGGATATTATTGCTACTAAGACAATTATTTAAAAAAAGGAGAAAGAAAAATGAAAAAGTTATTAGTTGTTTTACCGTTTTTAAGTTTATTATCCCTAACCAGTTGTGGCGCTCAACCAACTGTTCCTACTTTTGAGGGAGAAGCTCTTACTCAAGAACATTTACAAGGAAAAAGTAAATCTTTTGTTCACAGCATCTTGAATAGTGATGGAATTAAAATTAAAAATACTTTAAATAAGTTTAATTTTGATTTAAATATTGGGGTCTCTGAACAAGAAGTTAAAATCAATGGAAATGCTGGTGGTGCGGCTGAAATGGGAGTTATTTTGGGTACCACTCTTGCCGATAGCAAAGCCTATGTTACCACTGATGGTTTGTTTATTAACGTTGATTATGATATTTCTGGAAATGAAAATAAAATAGAAATCCCAGCTACATCAACTTCATGTTATTTAGTAAATGGGTCATTTTATTTTAATTCTACTAATGCAATTTTTGTTCAAACATTAAATATGTTTGTTCCTTTATTTTTGTCCACGGTTACTAGCCAAGAAATGAGTCAATTGATGTTGATTATAAAATCACTTATTCCGGAATACGCTTACATAACTATTCCTGATGCTAATCAAATATTTATTGATTTAAGTTCTCTTTCGCAAATTACGGATCAAGATTTTATTGAAATGGATAAAATGCTATTTTCATATTTGTCTTCGTTCGGAGAGGGTATTAAGTATAAAGATTATGGTGATGGAGCATGGGGATTAAATTTAAATTTAGACGCTCTATTACTTAAAACTTTTATGACTAAGCTAGGTGTACAAGATTTTGATTTTAATATAATTAAAGATTTTTCCTATAAAGCTGGTTTTAAATTTGATTCCTCATCACGATTAACATATTTAGGAATGCAAGAATTTGTCCAAATTGATGGGGTTATTGATGGAGCTAATGTAAAAATTAAAGCTGAAAATGAAGAAAAGTTTGAAATTAATTATAATTTAGGCGACTTCAGTGTTCCTGAAATTGATAAATATATACCAATTTCTATTCCAACTAATATTTAATTAACAAATATAAAAAGAACTGAATTTTACATCCCGGCAAATTATCTTATTCAATTATATTGAAAAAATTATGTCGTTGGTGCTATAATAAACCCAGTTCTTTTTTATAGGCAATGTATTATGGCAGATAAGATTAAAGTTATTCCTTTAGGCGGTTTAGATGACTCTGGACGAGATTGTTACGTTATTGAAATAAATGATGATATTTTCGTTTTGGAATGTGGATATTCATTACCTGATAAAACCATCCCTGGTATTGATTTTTTATTACCTAATGTTGAATATTTAATTAAAAATAGAGATCGTTTGAGAGCATATATTCTTACTCATGGCCATGATGAAAATATGGGCGCTCTTCAATATTATTATAATTATGCACCAGCACCAATTTATTGTAGCAAAGCTACAAAGATTATTGCAGAAAGCGAAGCTTCTCGCTTTGGATTAAAACCTCGTTGGACTTTTAATGTTATTGATCCTAATGAAACAATTTATATTTGTGGGAGAAAATTTCAATTTTTCCAAACAACGCATAACGCTTCCTATTCTTTTGGTGTTTCAATTGAAACTGATAAAGGAAATATTGTTTATACTGGTGACTATATTATTGATTTCACAACTCAAGAATCTGGTTATCGTTTTAATCTTCAAAAACTTGAAGAAATTGCTTCTAAACCAACATTTTTGTTATTAAGTGAATCTAAAGGCGCTACAAAAGAGGGATATTGTGCCCCAATGCATAATATTTACTCTCGTTTATCGAAATCTTTTAGGGATAGCCATAAACGTATCTTTATTACTTGTTTCTGGCAAAATTTCTATCGTATTAATGAAATTTGTAAATTAGCAAAAGACTGCCATCGTAAAATTTATTTTTATAATGAATATACTCGTAACGTTATGAATCAACTTATGAGCGCTGATAATTCCATTTGCCTTCAACCAGGCGACATTATTCAAAAAGAAGATTTACTACGCAATCGTAACGAAGATGTTGTGATTCTCTTGCTTGGTAGAGGCGCTAAATTATACGAAGAATTTACTAAAATAGTTAATCACACTAATGAAGATAAACGTATTGTCCTTGGTAAAGATGATTTATTCATTAATGTTGCAATTCCTACCCCAACTTTAGAAACTTTAGCAACTAGAAGTATGGACTCGTTATATCGCAATGAATGCCAAGTAATTTGGATTAAACCTAAAGAAATTGCTAGTATGCACGCACGTGTAAACGACTTAAAATTCTTCCTTAGCATGCTTAAACCTAAATATTCTTTCCCTGTTAGAGGAAGCTTTGTAAATTTAATGGCTAATGCTAAATTAGCATTATCAATGAATATTGGCCTTAATCATAATAGTGTTTTTGTCTTAGATAATGGTATGTCAATTGAATTTGACGCCAATGAAAAACCAGTCATTATTCCTAATGAAGTTAATCGTATTAATGTTGCTCCAGTTTTGGTTGATGGATTAGGTATTTCTATTGTTCCTGATGAAGTAATTAATGAACGTCGTAGATTAGGTATGGATGGTGTTATTGTTATTGCTGCAACTGTAAGTAGAACTGAACAAAAAATTGTTTCTGGCCCTGATTGTCAAATGCGTGGATTTGTCTTTGTTAAAGAAGCCGAGCCATTACTCAAATCGATTAACAAAATTTATGAAGAAGAAGTTTTGTTCGCGGTTAAAAACGGGATTACAAATTTTGAAGAAACAATACATCTTATTAAAGATCGTTGTAATAAATTTATTAGACGTGAAAATGGTCGTGAACCATTAGTAATACCGATAATTATTCCTGTAGCTTAATAAACAAAGCGGATTTCCGCTTTTTTTATTATAGATTTTTCTCTTGCGCGTATATATAATGTACATGTATGGAAGAAGTAAAAAATTCTAAACGTAAATTTGCTATAACAATTGGCATTTTTCTTTTACTTTTAATGGCTTGTTTGGTTCTTAATGTTGGACCAGCAGCTAGAGGCATTAATTATCCATTTATTTACACTTTTGGTGCTTGTGTTTATTTGTTTTATGCTCTTTTTGTTTTTATGGGCATATTACTTATTTCTGGAAAAAGATCACCAAGATTAAAACATCCATATTATGCGCTTCCAATTATCTTTTTATTAGTCGGTGGATCATTTTTATATACGATTATCGTTAATTGGCAAAATGATTTGATCAATACAAATTTGTTTGATGTTTATAATCAAGCAATGGCTAATGCTGGTGGAGGATATTGGACAGCCAAATTTATTAATTTATTCGCTACCGATTTAGCGGGAGGATTTATTTCTTTTGTCCCAGTAAAATTCATGATTGATTATATGGGCCAAGGTGCCACTTTGGCTATTATTATCTTAGTTATATTTATTGGGTTTTTATTGTTAATACTACCTACTCTTATTGAACAAATCAAAAAACTAAGAGCTTCACATAAAGAAAATAAAGCTATTAAGAAAGAAGCAAAAGCAGCAAAGAAACAAGAACCTGTGAGAGAGGTTACTTTTACTGAAAGCAATGTCCTTGAACACGCTAGTGAAACAGGAGAAGATGAAGTTCCTTCTTTAGTTCAAAGTGCTGAAACAAGCGTCCCAGACTTTGAAGCAAGAAATGATGATAATGAAAAGCCTTCTTTATTTACAAAAGAAGTAATGGAACCAGGTGCAGTTATTAGACCGACATTTAAAATGTCTGGTTCTAGTGAACCTGATATAACTATTCCTGAAAACAATGATCCAACATCTACTATTCCAGTTTCTAATCCTAGCGAAACAATTGATGAAAAACCAATTGGAGTTGAAGAGCCTAAAGTAGAAGAAAAGAAAGAATATATTGAACAAACTCATTTAGACTTTGAAAGTGAACCTGAATTTAACAAAGATCTTCTATATGCACAACCAGAATTTACTGAAGTAAAAGAGGTAGAAACAAATGTAGAAACTCCTGCTCCAGCTCCTAAAGTCGAAGAAATTAAAAAAGTGGAAGTTAAAAAAGAAAGAGAACCATTTGTGTGGCTTCCTCCTTCTAGTGAATTATTAACCACTTATGAAATAAGTGAAGAATTAGCAATTAATGAAAGTGTCGCTAATGAAAGAAAAGATTTACTCAATCAAGTATTTGTTGATTATAAAATAGCTGCTAAATGTATTGGTTATACTATTGGTCCTGGTATTACTCGTTTCCATATCGATTACGAAAGCAATGGATTAATCAAATCAGTTAACAATATTGTTGAAGATATATCTCGTAAACTTTCTGGTGTTCCTGTTAGATTTGAAGGAACTGTTCCTGGATATGATTATAGTGGATTAGAAGTCCCTAACGCGAAAGTTACAACTGTATCTTTTAAAGAGGTATTTGAAGCTTTGCCTGATGTTAATAAGAAACCAATGGCAGTTGCTTTTGGTAAAGATATTACTGGCAAAGTTGTTTCTGCTGATTTTGCTGAATTCCCACATTTATTAGTTTCTGGTACTACTGGTAGTGGTAAATCTGTATTTGTTAACTCGATTATCGCAACGTTAATTATGAGATTATCTCCTGATGATTTTAAACTTGTTTTAGTCGACCCTAAACAGGTTGAAATGACTAAATACGCTGATATACCACATTTACTATGTCCAATTATTAATGAAGCAAACCAAGCAAAAATTATGCTTGATAAATTAGTGGTAGAAATGAATGCCAGATATAAGAAATTTAACGCTGCTGATTATTCGAATGATATTGATTCATATAATGAATACGCTGATGAACACAATATTCGTAAAATGCCAAGAATCTTAGTTGTTCTTGATGAATATGCTGATTTAAATGACACTTGTAAAGAAATTGGCGCTCCAACTCAATCACTTGCTCAAAAAGCACGTGCTGCTGGTATTCATTTATTAATTGCGACCCAAAGACCAACAACAAACATTATTACTGGCACAATTAAAGCTAATCTTTCTACCCGTGTTAGTTTATCTGCTGCTAGCGCAATCGATAGTGTAACTATCCTTGATGAAGGTGGAGCGGAAAAACTTCTTGGGCATGGTGATATGTTAGTTAAATCGCCCCTTATTTCTCGTGCTGGTTTAGTTCGTTTACAAGGCTGTTATATTAAAACCAAAGAAATTATGCATGTCATTAATTATTTAAAAGCCAATTATCCAACTGATTATTGGGATGAATTTTTGGATTTAGAAGATCACTCTAATGATATTAATGAGGCTGTTGGAGGTGGACATGTTAGTGTTGATGGAGAAATGAGCGACGAAGAAAAATATCAATCAATTGTTGAATGGTGTTCTTGTCAAGAATATGTCTCAATGAGTAAAATCCAACGTAATTTTAGTGTTGGTTTTAATAAAGCAGGCAAGATGTTTAATCGTCTTATTGAAGATGGTGTTGTAGAAGCAACATGTGATAACCCAAGTCGTGGTAATCGTGTTTTAAATCGTGATTCACGTTTTAATCCATCTGATATTGTAACAAGTGATGAATTACTTAAGAGGTAAATAAAATGAAAAACTCATTTATTAAGGTTCAATTAACAACAATTTCTCATATTCAAGTATTGATATTTACCGCTGTTCCACGAAGTGGAAAATTAGAATTTGTTCTTTTTAAAGCTGGTAGAGCGCCACAAAAATTAGAACTAGTTAAATCTACCTCTGTTGGTCAACTAAGTATCTTTGAACTTGATTTAAAAGAACCTTTTGAAGTTGGTTATCATTATTCATTATCTGTTACCGGTTTTCCTTTACAGAATATTGATGCAAGCGAATATGTTTTCTTTAAAGAATTTGATGATAATTTTACTTATAACGGTGATGATTTAGGCGCTAGATATACAAAGGAATATACCGATTTTGCCTTATGGGCTCCTCTTGCAAGCAGTGTTTTTATTCGTTTCAGTGATCAAAGTGAAATGCTAGCTATGAAGCGTACGGAAAAAGGAGTTTACCGACGTAGAGTTAACGGTGATTTATTAAATAAAAAGTATGTATATATCGTCACTAATAGTGGTGTTTCTATTGAATCAACTGATCCATATGGTTTTGGAACAAGCGAAAACTCACTTTATAGCGCTGTCGTTGATATAAATAAAATTAAAGAAATGGGTAACGTCAAACTTCCTAATAAGTTAGATAATTATGTCGATGCAATTATTTATGAAACTAATGTCCGTGACTTTACGGAACAAAATGGTGATGCGACTGATATTGTTAATCGCGGAAAATATTTAGGTTTTGTTGAACCAAACCGCAAAACTAGAGGCGGACATGTTGCTGGACTTGATTACTTAAAGGAACTTGGTATTACCACAGTTCAACTAAACCCAATTCTTGATTTTGGTAGTGTTGACGATTTATATACCGAAAAGAAATATAACTGGGGTTATGATCCTATTTCTTTCTTTGCTATTGAAGGAAGCTATTCATTACATCCAGAAATTCCAATGGAAAGACTAATTGAATTTAAAACATTAGTTAATAAGCTTCACGAAGCTGGTATTCGCGTTGTTATTGATGTTGTTTATAATCACATATATGAATATATGTCATCTTCTTTCCAAAAGTGTGTTCCAGATTATTATTTCCGTCGTCGTAAAGATGGCAATTTAGCATGTGCAAGCGGATGCGGAGATGATTTTGCTAGTGAAAGACCAATGGGTCATAAGATTATTGTTGATTCAATGAAATATTTAGTTGATGTATTTGATATTGATGGTTTCCGTTTTGATTTAATGGGTTTAATTGATATTAAAACAATCAACGAAGGCATAAGTGAATGTAAAAAGATTAAAGATGATTTAATTTTCTATGGCGAAGGATGGAATATGGGCGATCTCCCTTATGAAGATAGAGCGTGTAGTGATAATCACGATAAAATTCCATACATGGGTTTCTTTAATGACACATTCCGTGATGTAGTTAAAGGATCAACATTTGATCGCGGCCAAAAAGGATATATTGGCGGCGATGTTTCTTATGCATTTGGTTTAAAACATGTTGTTCATGGCTGTATTATTGACGTTAACTATAATGCAAGATTTTCTGACGCCAATCAATCAATCAACTATGTTGAATGTCACGATAATAATACTTTGTTCGATAAATTAAGAATTAGTAATCCTGATGACGATGATGAAACGCTTCTTAAACGTGTTAGACTTGCTAATGGATTATTATTATGTAGTTTTGGAATACCTTTTATTCATATGGGACAAGAGATTGCCTTGTCGAAGAAAGGCAATGATAATACATATAATGTATTAAAACTTAATCAAATGGATTGGACGTTGGTGGATGAGCGTTATGAAATGGTTAACTTCTTAAAAGGATTAATCCATTTCCGTAAAAAACTTAAATTGTTTTCATTACATTCTAGAGAAGATGTTGGAGACGCTATTGAATTTAATGAAACACCTAATTGCGTTATTATGGAATGCCATCAACCAGACCTCATTCTTGGTGGCGAGAGTGCATTATGCATAATCAATCCAACGGATAATATTGAAAATATCCCGCTTGATGGTGAATATGATTTAGTTTTCTCTTCGCCTGGTAAACTTCCAAAGATTTATAAGGTTACCAACTATTTATCAGCACCTAGAGTATTAGCGATTTTAATAAAACGATGAAAAGATTTTTACATTTTGCAAAGGCAATATTAATATTAGCTCCAACTATCATTTTTTGTTATTTTTGCTGGTTGATAAAATACGCAAAACATCCAGAAAAATATCCTATAGAAGAACGCTTTGATCGTATGCATAAATTGACGAAAAAAATAAATAAACATATAGGCTTAGATATTAAAATTGTTGGGAAAGAAAATATTCCTGATACGGCATGCTGTATTATGTCTAATCATGTTGGTGGAGTAGATCCGATGGGATATTTTGCTTCTATTGATAAACCTTTTACTTTCGTTGTTAAAAAAGAAGTGATGAAGTACCCATTTGTTGGCAAATGTATTAAAGCTCTTGAGGGCGCTTTTTTAGACCGTGAAGATTTAAAACAATCGCTTCGTGTGATGATGAGTATTCAAGAAGATTTAAAACAAAATAAAAAGAACTGGTTAATATTCCCTGAAGGAACAAGAAATAAAGATCCTAATGCTTTATGTTTAGAATTCCATCACGGGACCTTTAGAGCTCCAATGAAAGCAGGAGTCCCAATTGTTCCTGCCGCTACATTTGGTTCTGGTAGAGTCTTTAAAAACCCTGGTAGAAAACATTACCCAATTTATATTGAATTTGGTAAACCGATTTATCCTAATGAATATAAAGATATGTCCACGAATGAGCTTGCTTCTTTAGTACAATCAAGAGTGCAAGAAATGGTTTCTTATCACGCAAGAAAATATTGTCAAGAACAGATTATAAAAACGAAATAATTAACAAAATTATTGAATTTTAAGGCTTTTTCTTAAATATTTAGGATAATGATTCTTAATAATTGTTCCATTTGTTTTGCCAAAATCAATTGGAATATTTTTATATGTTAATAATACATTTCCCTTAAATGAATTTACTTTATTAATTTGTTCGCCTTTTAGATATGATAGCAATTCATTTTCGTTTAGTTCGATACGTTGTTCATAATTAGATAAAACATGCGCTAAATGATAGTCGTATACTATTTCTTTTTTAAATATTTCTCCAACCTTAATTCCGTATTGGATAATGTTTAATTTTTTGTAATTAATTTCACCTGGAATAGCGAATAAATAATCACCGAATTTATTTGATGAATAATCTTTAATTTCTTTTGGTAAAAGATAAGATAAAGCCTTATTTTTATGATAGGTTGTATTCGTTGATTCTCCTGGCTTATTAATTAAACAAATATAATGTCCTTCCCCTTCAAATTTATAAGGAAATAAATGGATGCCAAGTTTATCTTTTGAAACATAGTAAGAAGGGTTATTTTCTATTTCAACAATACTGGCATCACTAACGGAAAGTAAATGTTTAATTACTTGTTCATCTTCTTCATAAGAATAAGAGCAAGTGGAGTAGACTAAAGTTCCTCCAGGTTTAAGCATATTATAAGCTATTTCAATTAATTTCATTTGCTCTGTTGCAAAGCGAAATACTTTGTTAATCGACCAATCAAAAATCATCTTTTCGTCTTTTCTAAACATTCCGCTTCCAGAACATGGTGCATCGAGGATAATTTTATCAAATGTATTGAGGTAGTTTTGGTATATTAGGCTAAAGTTATTATTTGTCACTATTACATTAGCTCTTCCTAAACGGGCAACATTGTCTGCTAATGCTCGCGTGCGTTCACGAGACAAGTCATTGGCGATAATTAGACCCTTATTATCCATTAATAGCGACGCTCCGATAGTCTTACCTCCAGGAGCGGCACACATATCTAAAACTAGATCATTTGGTTTGGGGTTAAGTAAATACGAAACAAGCATCGCGCTAGGTTCTTGAATATAAAAACAACCAAGTTCGTGATAAATAGATTTACCTAGTTCGTATTCGTTTTTGTTATATATATACCCATTTGGTACGATAGGGTGTTTTTTGATATGAGGAAATAATGTCAATAATGTCTCTTCACTCATTTTAGTGGTGTTAAGCAATATTGCATGCACATTACCAAAAGAAAGAGATTCTTCTAATTTCTTTCTCTCTTCTAATGGCAAATAGTTTTCTAAATATTTGATAAATTCCATAAATGCTTTATTATATTATATATAATCAAAATAAATTGAGGTACAAATTTATGCGAATGGTTGATCTTATTATCAAAAAACGTCAGGGAAAAGAACTAAGCGAAGATGAAATTCGTTTTTGGATTAAAGGTTATGTTGATAATTCAATTCCTGATTACCAATCTAGTGCGATGAATATGGCCATTTTATTTAAAGGAATGAGCAAAAAAGAAATTGCCGTTTTAACTGATGCAATGGAACATTCTGGTGAAGTGATTGATCTTTCTCCTATCAATGGCATTAAAATGGACAAACATTCTACTGGTGGAGTTGGTGATAAAACATCATTAGTACTTGGCCCAATGGTGGCTGCTTGTGGTGGTGTACTCGCTAAAATGAGCGGCAGAGGTTTAGGTCATACTGGTGGAACACTTGATAAATTAGAATCTATACCAGGATTATCTGTTTCTAAAACAATGAATCAATTTATTGATCAAGTTAATAAAACTAAGATTGCAATTATTGGTCAAACCCAATCTTTAGTGCCTGCTGATAAAAAGTTATACGCTCTTAGAGATGTAACAGGTACCGTGGAGTCAATTCCCTTAATTGCTTCAAGTATTATGAGTAAAAAACTTGCCAGTGGTACGGATGTTATTTGTCTTGATGTCACTGTTGGCGAAGGAGCGTTTATGAAAAATATTGATGACGCTCGTGAACTTGCTAAAACAATGGTTGAGATTGGTAAATCTCTTAATAGAAAAACCGTTGCTGTTATTTCAGATATGGGTGAACCATTAGGTTTAGCGGTTGGAAACGCTCTTGAAGTTAAAGAAGCAATAGATGCTCTTAATGGTAAAGGGCCAGAAGATTTGATGGAATTATGTTATACATGTGGTTCTATTATGTTAAAAGAGGCCGAAACCTTCCCTAGCAAAGAGGCGGCAAGAAAAGCATTAGTGGAATCTATTAAATCTGGTGCTGCTTTTAATAAATTTATTGAAATGGTTGAAGCGCAAGGTGGAGATGTTTCTTATATTAAGAATCCAAGCAAATTTGGTTTAGCTAAAAACATTATCCCTATTGTAAGTGAAGAAGATGGATATATCGAAAAAATTAACGCCTTAACAATCGGTGAATCTTCGATGCGTTTAGGTGGTGGAAGAGAAACGTTAACAGACGCAATTGATATGTCTGCTGGCATCATTCTTTCTAAAAAGATTGGTGATAAAGTGTCCAAGGGCGACATACTTTGTACATTGCACACTAATAAAGATGTCTTTGATGATGTAATTAACGATGTAATTGGTGCATATAGAATAAGTAAAAATCCTGTTTCAAAAATCAAGGTAATTAAAGAAGTAATTGAGTAGTTATGAATAAGCCATTAGCGGATACATTAAGACCAACATCATTAGATGATATGGTAGGACAAACCCATCTATTATCAAAAGACAGTTTGTTTAGAAAAACGATTAGTAACAAAAAAGTTCCTAATATGATTTTTTATGGCCCTCCTGGAACAGGAAAAACCACGATGGCTAATATTATTGCTAATGAATCTAATTTGAACCTATATAAGCTTAATGGCACAACTGCATCAACAGAAGATATTAAAAAAGTAATTGCTGATATTAATTCTTTGTTCAACAATAAGGGAATATTGTTATATTTGGATGAAATCCAATACTTAAACAAGAAACAACAACAATCTTTATTAGAATTTGTAGAAAATGGGGATATTACCCTAATTGCATCTACAACAGAAAACCCTTATTTTTATGTTTATCCTGCCCTTATTTCTCGTTGTACGGTTTTTGAATTCAAAGCTATTACAATTGATGAAATCAAAAAAGGTTTATTGCGTGCAGTTAAATCATTAAAACTCTCTATTGATGATGATGCTTTAGAGATATTAGCGCTTGCTAGTAACGGCGATATGAGAAAATCGCTAAATAATTTAGAATTTATCGTTAACTCTTTCTACAAAGAAAAAAAGATTACCAAAAAACATGTTGAAGGACTTATTAATAAAGCTAATATCGCCTATGATCGAAGTGAAGATAAACATTTTGATAATTTAAGTGCATTTATGAAATCTCTTAGAGGTAGCGATCCTGATGCGGCATTATTTTATTTAGCTAAAATGCTTGAAGCGGGAGACTTAATTGCAGCTTGTAGAAGATTATTGTGTTCTGTTAGTGAAGATGTTGGTTTAGCTTATCCAAGTTTAATACCTATTGTTAAGTCTTGCGTTGATAGTGCGCTTCAACTTGGTTTACCTGAAGCAAGACTTCCATTAGCAAACGCTACAATATTAATTGCTACTGCTCCAAAGAGTAACAGTGCTCTTATTGGTATTGATACAGCAATAGAAGCGGTAAGACAAGGAAAAGGAATTAATGTTCCTCGCTGTTTACAAAATACACATTTTGATGGAGAGGATGCCTTTAACAAGGGACAAAATTATTTATACCCTCATACATATAAAAATCATTGGATTAATCAACAATATTTACCTGATGATATCAAAGATATCAAATTTTATGTTCCTCAAGAAAATAAATTTGAACAAAACATTAAAGAATACTGGGATAAAATTAAAAAATGAAAGTTATTTTAACTACTGTATTAGAAGCTAATGTAAAAATTAGAGATAAAATGGTTGGTTCCATTTCTCGCGGTTTTCTTTTACTTGTTGGTTTTACTTTTGGCGATAATAGCGAGATTGTTAATAAAATGGTAGATAAAATACTCTCTTTAAGAGTCTTTCCAGATGAACACGGTCAAATTAATGTGTCATTACAAGACGTTAATGGCTCTATTTTATCGGTTAGTCAATTTACTTTATACGCTGACGCTAAAAAGGGACGTAGACCATCATTTATTGATGCTTTAACCCCTTCTGAAGCAGAAAAACTTTATGATGAATTTAATGAATTATTAACTTTAAAACATGGCAAAGTATCAACTGGTGTTTTTGGTGCCGATATGAAAGTTAGTTCTATTAATGATGGACCATTTACTCTTGTTCTTGATAGCAAGGAGCTTTTCTAATGAAAGTGCTTATTGGTTTATCCGGTGGAGTTGATAGTGCTGTTGCTGCTTATTTACTTAAAAAGCAAGGTTATGAAGTAACGGGTTGCTTTATGCGTAATTGGGACGCGATTACAAATGGTGATTATTTAGGTAACCCAACTTTAAATGCTTCGCAGTGTCCACAAGAAAAAGATTACGATGATGCTGTTATGGTAGCGAAGATGCTAGATATACCATTACTTAGAGTTGATTATATAAAAGAATATTGGGATTATGTCTTCTCTTATTTAATAAGAGAATATGAAGTGGGTAGAACTCCAAATCCTGATATATTTTGTAACAAATATATTAAGTTTGATGCTTTTAGAAAATTTGCGATTGATCATGATTTTGATATGATCGCTATGGGTCATTATGCAAAAAGGATTGATAAAAACAATAAAACTTATTTATTAAAAAGTTTTGATCGGAACAAAGATCAAACTTATTTCTTGTCACAAATCTCACAAGAACAATTAGCGTTTTGTTTATTTCCTTTAGGCGATATAAATAAAACAGAAGTAAGAGATATTGCTCATAAACTAAATTTAACTAGCGTTATGGATAAAAAAGACTCAACTGGAGTATGTTTTATCGGTGAACGTAGTTTTAAAGAATTCTTAAAGAATTATATTCCAGCTCAAAAAGGGAAAATTAAAGATATTAAGACTAATAAAATAATTGGTGAACATGATGGAGTTATGTATTACACGATTGGACAAAGAAAAGGACTTGGCATTGGTGGAATTAAAGGTGAAGAAGCTAATGGCTGGTTTATTGCTAAAAAAGACGTAAAAAATAATATTCTATATGCCGCTAGAGGTAACGAAACATTTTATCTAGAAAGTGATAGCTGTACTGTTGATACCCTTAATTTTATTACTGATAAACCAATTGATGGAATGAATATTAATGTAAAATTTAGATATCGACAAGAAGATAATCCAGCGACTATCTACTTTTTAGATAATATGGTTAAACTTGTTTATAAACAAAAAGTAAAAGCCGTTACACCTGGACAAGCAGCGGTATTTTATGATGGAGATATTTGCCTTGGTGGTGGACTAATAAAAGATGTGTTTAATAATGGGGAGAAATTAAATTAATTATGAATCTTATTGGTCATGCAAATAAATATAAAAATGTCTCGTTTTCCCAGTTTAAATTTAATGAAGTTGATGCAGCTTTAATAACTGCAATCTATTATTCTTTATTTGAAAAAATTATTCCTTCTTACAAAGAACCAGATGAAAAGTTCTTTCTTTCAGAATTAACTGATGAACAAATAAATATTATTTGTAACTCTTTGGTTTTTGATAAAGAAAATAGAAAAGTTCTTCCTATTATGAGGAGCTCTCTTCGCTATCGCGATATTGCTTTTATGTTCAATTATTCCATTAGATCAGATGAATTTATCGAACAATTTTCTGCTGTAACACTTTGGATTCCATTTGTTGGATATGTTGTTATCTTTAGAGGTACAGATATTACAACACAAGGTTGGAAAGAAAACTTTTCGATGTCCATTAATAGCGTTACTGCATCCCAACTTGACTCAGTTGAATATTTAAATATGTTTGCTCGCACTTATCACAATAAACCATTTATTATTTGTGGTCATTCTAAAGGTGGAAATTTAGCTTTATA
Source organism: Bacilli bacterium (assembly GCA_045615545.1). GTDB lineage: Bacteria > Bacillota_I > Bacilli_A > RFN20 > CAG-826 > SIG220. The sequence goes on from JAZLFA010000038.1 coordinate 17,577, forward strand.
TTCTTCTCTATTTTGTTCAAATGATATTGCGAGCAATATCACAAATATCTACATATTTGATGGAACCGGAATTGCAAATCAAGATAAAATTCCTCAAACAAGGTTAGAATCCTTATTACCTCGTATAAATCAAATCGTGCCAAAAGATTCTGTTGTGGGAGAAATTTTCTTTACTCCAAATAATAAACGATTTGTTAAATCAAAAGGCTTCTTTATGCTTCAACATATTTTGTATTTTTGGAAAGTTAACAAAAGTGGAAGCTTTAAATATGTCGAACACGGCAATAAACTATGTAAAATTCGTCATAATGTTATAAATGATTTTGTGAATAGTGTTAATCAAGAAGACAAATACTTATTGATTGATGTAATCACTTCCGCTTTTGAAGATGAAAAAGGTAACTGTTGCTTGATAGCACCTACAAGATGTCATCCTCTTCGTTATTTTTTACACACAATTAAGAAAGTTCACACAAAAGAAGAAAGAAAACGTTTACGTTTCATTCGCCAATCAATAATGCGTTTATATAGAAGAGAAATCAATAAATCTTTTGATAAGAAAAAATAAAATGAAATTATATTTTCTAAATATTAATTCTATTTCTATTAATGATATTGATAAGATAAAAAAACTTTTTCCTTTACGCTATCAAAAATCATTAAAAATGAATGTTGAAAATGATAAATTACGTAGCTTAGGATCAACAATATTAATTAATAAAGCTTACCCAAATATAAATGAAGACAATCTATTTTATAATGAATGTGGTAAGCCACTAATTAAAGATGGGTATTTTAACATATCTCATGATGGTGATTATGTTATTTTAGTTAGTGATAAAAATGAAGTAGGAATCGATATGATAAACATACGCGCGCGCGATTTTTCTTTTGTAAAAAAAGTTTTTACTCTTGATGAAATTAATTATGCTAATGACGATATAAAAAAATGCTATGAAATATGGTGTAAAAAAGAAAGTGTTGTTAAGTTATTAGGAAAGGGAATTTCCTATCCTTTAGATAAAGTTAATACCTATGGATTTATAAAAGACAATTTTATTGTTATTGATAACACAAAAATATATAACAAAATAATCTATAAAGATGATTATGTTATTTCTATTTCAAGCTTTTATCCTATTAGTGAAAAATGCTTGCTATTGTAATGACATTATAAATGTGTAAAATATAGATAAATCGATAAGAGAAAGAATTATTCATCTTCTTTAATAGCGATTGCCTAGCGGTGAAAAGGGCAAAAAGAAAGAATAAGGGCCACTCTCTTGCTAAGAGCGAAGTAATGTTCGACGTATGACTAACGTAATAGTCTAAACAAGTGCTTATTACAAATAAGAAATAGGATGGTACCGCGGCGATGTTCGTTCCTAAAAAGGTACTTTTTTATATTTTTGGAGGAAAAATTATGAAAAAACTCTCAAGTACAGAAATTAGACAAATGTGGTTGGATTTTTTTGCGAGTAAAGGACACCATGTTGAAAAAGGAGCTTCTTTAATTCCACACAATGATCCAACTTTGTTATGGATTAATGCTGGGGTTGCAGCTTTAAAGAAATATTTTGATGGTAGTGAAATACCTCCTTCAAGAAGAATTACAAACGCTCAAAAGTGTATTCGTACGAATGATATTGAACACGTTGGTTTAACCGCTAGACATCATACATTCTTTGAAATGATGGGTAACTTCTCTATTGGTGATTATTTTAGAAAAGAAGTTATTGGTTGGGCTGTTGAACTTTTAACAAGTGAAAAATGGTTTGGTTTTCCTAAGGAAAAACTATACATAACCCATCATCCTGATGATTTAGATACAAAAAAATGTTGGATGGAAAATGGTATTTCTGAAGACCATTTAATTCCACTTGAAGGTAACTTCTGGGAAATTGGGGAAGGACCTTGTGGACCAGATACAGAAATATTCTTTGATCGTGGTGAAAAATTTGACCCAGATAATATCGGTATTAAACTTCTTAAAGAAGATATGGAAAATGATCGATATATTGAAATTTGGAATATCGTCTTCTCTCAATTTAATAGTGAGCAAGGTAAAAAACGTAACGAATATAAGGAACTACCTAGTAAAAACATTGATACCGGTGCTGGACTTGAAAGATTTGTCTGTGTCATGCAAGGCACAAATACAAACTTCGAAACAGATTTATTCTGGCCAATTATTGAACATGTTTGTAAAATTAGTGGCCATAAATATCAAGATAATGAAATGGCCTTTAGAGTCATCGCTGATCATATTAGAAGCTGTACATTCGCTCTTGCTGATGGTGCTAGTTTCTCTAATGAAGGTAGAGGCTACGTTTTACGTAGATTATTAAGAAGAGCTAGTAGATATGGAAAAGTTCTTGGTATACATAAACCATTCTTATCTTCTTTGGTGGATGATGTAGTTAATATCATGAAAGACTATTATCCTTATCTACAAGAAAAGAAAGAATTTGTTAAGAAGGTAATTGAATCCGAAGAAATTAAATTCCTTAAAACATTAGAAAACGGAGAAGAAATTCTTTTTAAGAAGATTAATGATAATAAGAGCCTTTCGGGAGAAGATATGTTCCTCTTATATGATACATTTGGCTTCCCTAAAGAACTCACGATGGAAATATGCGATGAACATAATGTTAGTTATGATTTAGATAAATTTAACGAACTTATGAAAGCACAAAAGGAAAGAGCAAGAAATGCAAGAGGGGATTTACAAAGCATGAATAAACAATCTGCTGATTTAATGGCCTTTAGTGAAAAAAGCGAATTCCTTTACGACATTATAGAATTAAAATCCAAAGTTATTGGTTTGTTTAAAGATGGCGTTAAAGTAGAAACATTGTCCGATAGCGGTGAAGTTATTTTAGATAAAACAACATTCTACGCTGAAAGCGGTGGTCAAATCGCTGATATAGGTTCTTTAGAAAATAAAGATTTTGCTTGTAATGTTACTAATGTAATAAAAGCCCCAAATAAACAACATTTACATTTTGTTGAGGTTCTTTATGGTGAACTTAAAGTTGGTGACACAGTGCTCGTAAAAATTAATGTTCCACGTAGAATGGCGATAATGAGAAATCACTCAAGTGTCCATTTCTTACAAAAAGCATTAACGGAAGTGCTTGGTGATCATATCGCTCAACATGGTAGCTATGTAAGCGACGAGTATATTCATTTTGACTTTAACCATTTCCAAAAAATGAGTGAAGAAGAAATTAGTGAAGTTGAAAGAATTGTTAATGGTTACATTAAACAAGCAATAAGTGAAGAAACTTTAGTACTTCCAATTGAAGAAGCTAAAAAGCTAGGAGCAAAAGCTTTATTTGATGATAAATATGGTGATGTAGTTAGAGTAGTCACCTTTGGTGAAGTAAGCAAAGAATTCTGTGGTGGAACCCATGTTAAGAATTCACAAGATATTGGATGTTTCGCTATTGAATATGAAGAAAGTGTTGCTAGTGGAATACGCCGTATTCAAGCCAGAACCTCTTACGCAGCTTATGAATTATTCAAAAAACGTGAAAATATGCTTAATTTAGTAAAGGTTAGTTTAGGAGCTTCAAGTTATCAAGAAGTAAATACAAGATTATCTTCATTATTAAATGAACATAACGAACTAAAGAAAACTGTTGAGAAGTTAAATAGTAAACTCGCTAATGCTGAAGCAGGTAATATTACTAATGAAATCAAAGTTAAAGATGGTATTAATGTATTAGTTAAATTTGTTAGTGGTGCTGATAGACAAGCAGTGATTGCATTAATTGACACACTTAAGAGTAAATATAGTGATTATGTATTCGCCCTTATTGGTGAAAATGGTTTACCAATTGTTGTTAGTGTTGGTGGAAATGCAAAAGGTAAATACCATGCTGGAAATATCGTAAGAAATATTGCTTCTATCTTAGAAGGTAGCGGTGGCGGAAGAGATGACTTCGCTTGTGGCGCTGGTAAAAATATTAACAAAGTTAATGATGCATTAAAGGTATTAGATTAATGGAAAAAGCGATTGGACTTGATTTAGGAACAAAAACACTTGGTATTGCTTATAGTGATTATCTTGGTTTTGTTCATGGCTTAGAAACATTTAGATTCAAATCGTTAGATTTTGCTAGCGCGGTTAAACGTGTAGTGGAAGTTAGCAAAGAAAAAGGTATAACAACTCTAGCGCTTGGTTATCCTCTTCATTTAAATGGAACACCTAGCGAAATGAGCCAAAATGTTTTAAATTTTAAAACAAGTTTGCTTGAGGCTAACCCTAACTTTAAAATAGAATTAGTGGATGAACGTTTATCAAGCGTAACTGCTAATAACACATTAAGTGAACTTAATGTTAATCATCAAACACGCAAAGATAAAGTTGATACTCTAGCAGCGTGTACAATCTTAGATACATATATAAGGAAGGTGAATAACAATGGCTAAAATAAAAGATAATCAATTAATATTATGTGATGACGATGGTAAAGAAATTGTTACCGAGGTTTTATTTACATACGAAAATGAGGAACGCGGTAAAAAATACGTCTTCTTTGTTGATCCAGAAAATGACGATAACGTTATTGCAATGATCTATACTGATGAGGGAGAACTATTCCCAATCGAAGATGATGAAGAATTTGATGAAGTAGAAGAAGTATTTAATGCTTATCAAGAAGATCCAAAAATAGCGGAAATCAAATAACATTAATTTACAATTAAAAAAAGGTGATATTCTACATTGAATGTCGCCTATTTTTTTAAATGTTTATTAGAAGATTAGATCTTCTTTTTCTTTGCAACAATGAAGTAGATTAATGCCGCAATATCAGTTGATAAGCCAATGCCGCCAATAGTAGAAGCTATAGCAATTCCGGTTGCGGTACCTTAATCAACATAGCCGTTTTTTTTCGTTTCTTCTCCTCCGCATCTAGTGTATGGTATAAACTCAAGATTATAAAATATCAATGCACCATATTTAGCAACAATTTGTTATAAAAATAACTAAAATCGAACGAATTTCCAATTAATATTGGACACACTATTTAGAATGAATTATTGATATAAAGCGTACGAAAATATATAATAAAATCGAACGGAGAATTATATGTGTACAATAACTGCTACAGAATTGAAAAGTAATTTAGGTAAATATATAGAATTATCTCAAAAAGAAGATATTTATATTACAAAAAATGGAAAGCCATATGCTAAATTAACTAGCGCAACTAAAAGTGCTTTTGATGATTTTATGTCTTTGGCGGGCATTTTTAAAGATAGTGAATTAACAATAGAAGATACTAGATTGGATAGATTAAAGAAATAATATGTACATCTTAATTGATACTTGTATATTTATGGATTTTTTGTTTGAAAGAGAACCTTATTTTAAAGATGCGAAGGATTTATTTAGTGCTATTTTACTTAATAAAAGCAAAATTTTTGTCGCACCAACAACTTTTAAAGATATCTATTATTTCGCTAATAAAATAAAAAAAGATCAAGTATATGCACAAAATATTATCGCAAAAATTTATGGTATTTGTCATAAAGTATTAAGCATTACATCTGATGACACCATTAATGCCTTATTTGATAGTGGAGATTTTGAAGATAATCTGTTAATTGAAGCAAGCAAAAGAGAACTATTAGATGGAATTATCACTAGGAATATCAAAGATTTCCAAGGCCATAATTTTCATGCTTGGACGCCAAGAGAATTCATAAATATTACAGCTAATTTATAAAAATAATTAAACCAAGTAAAGCGGATAGCCCAAGAAGCAATATTGGATTAACGCTTTTTTTGTTTATATATTTATATATAAACATAAATCCTAATATTATTAATAATAACGCTAGGCTTCTAATGTCAAAATTATAATCTTGATACAATGGTCCATTATTAAAGAATATTAGTTTGATAAACATTATTATTACGGTCGAAAGAATTAACGATAATATTATTGGCTTTACCCCGTTAAGCGCGCCTTTAACATATTTATTTTGCATAAATTTGGTTAAAATCATCGCTAATATCAAAATGATAATAAAACTTGGAAGAATGACACCAATTGTCGCTAATGCAGCTCCACCTACTCCACCTACTTTAGAACCAACAAAAGTAGCTATATTAATCGCAAATGGTCCTGGAGTCATTTCGCTTATTGCAATAAAATCAGTTAATTCGTTAGCAGTGGCCCAACCTTTAGATAAAACGTTTTCTTGAATTAATGGAATCATCGCATATCCACCTCCAAAGGTGAATAAACCGATTAAAAAGAAAGTGTAAAATAGTTCAAAGAAAATCATTTTACATCCTCCCTTTTATTTATAAGAGTTAATACGATTCCAGTTAATAAACCCACACCAATAAAGGCGATAGAAATACAAGGAATTGTAATATTAAATAAACCTAATAAAAGCATACCAATTATTCCGAGACAAAATAATATAATACTAACAAAGTTAGTAGGAACATCTTTTTTTATCTTAATAATCGCATTAATTAATAGAGCAATAACTGCAACTCGAATGCCTTGAAACATAGCGTTAATTGCCTTTATTTCAAGAGCTTGTTTATATACAAATGATAATAAAATTATGATGACAAAACTTGGCACTGCCAAACCTAAGGTTGCAAACATACTTCCCCATACGCCTGCTACTTTATATCCAACAAATGTAGCGGCATTAACCGCAATTGGTCCAGGAGTGGATTCACTTACTGCTAATATATCTAAAAGTTCTGAATTTCTAATCCATTTTTTCTTTTCGACAACATCCTTTTCAATTAGTGGAATCATCGCGTAACCGCCGCCAAAGGTAAATGCACCAATTTTTAAAAAGGTTAGAAATAAGGATATAACATCTAAAAATACACTTTTTTTTCTTCACGGCAATTATTATATATCAACATATTATTGAAATTGTATTTGAAAATACATTTCATAAGACTTACGATATTTTTAATGCTTAAGAAATTTCTTGTTTATTATAAACCACACAAAAAGATCTTTATCTTAGATATGATCGCTTCTTTTGTGATTGCTTTAATTGGTATGGGCTATCCTATTATTACCCGTACCATGTTAGCGGATTGGATACCTAACAAACAAATTAATTTAGTTATTATTGGTTCTTGTAGCGTTTTAGCTATTTATATTGTAAGAGCGTTATTACGTTTCTTTGTTCAGTATTATGGCCATGTAATGGGTGTAAGAATGCAAGCAGATATGCGTAGGGATTTATTTTCTAAACTTCAAAAACTACCATATGAATATTATGATCAACACGAAATAGGCACTGTTTTATCAACGATGACTAACGATTTATTTGATATCAGTGAATTAGCACATCATGGACCAGAAAACATCTTAGTAGCTGGATGTACAGTTATTGGTAGTATTGTCTATCTTATCTGTGTTAACTGGATTTTGGGATTAGTTTTATTAGGAATCGTTCCAATTCTTTTCTTTGTAACTTGGCACTTTAGAAAGAAATTCCGCATATCAATGCGTAAAACAAGAAAATCAGTCGCCAAGATTAACGTAAGAATTGAAAATTCTATCTCAGGAATTCGAGTCACTAAAGCTTACACAAATGAAGCACTTGAGAAAGCAAAATTTGAATCATGTAACCAAGAACATATTAATGTTAGAAGCGAAGTATTTTCAGCGATGGGGCAATTCTTCTCTATTTCACAGTTTATTACTGACTTCTTTAATATTCTCGTCTTACTTCTTGGTGGAATTTTGTTATATTACAACTTTAATCAATTTGATGTTGCGGACTTCAGTGCATTCATTATTTCTGTTTCGTTATTTATCAACCCAATAAACACATTAATGAATTTCTTAGAACAACTTGAAAGTGCTTCAAGTGGTTTTGAAAGATTTATTACCATTATGGAAGAAGAGGAAGAAACAATTCATTCTGGTAAAGAAATATTAACTAATGTTAAAGGTGATATCACGTTTGAAGATGTTTCATTTAGTTATGATACTAGCGAAGAAGTATTAAATCATGTTTCATTTACTCTAGAAGCGGGAAAAACATTAGCGTTAGTCGGTCCTAGTGGTGGTGGTAAAACCACTATATGTCACTTAATTCCAAGATTTTATTTTATAAAAGAGGGAAATGGCAAAATTCTTCTTGATGGAAAAGATACAAGTAATTACACTCTTGAATCATTAAGGAAAAATATTGGTATTGTTCAACAAGATGTATTCCTTTTTGGTGGGACAATAAAAGAAAATATTTTATACGGTAAACCTGACGCTAGCGATGAAGAGTTAGAGATGGCTGCTAGAAGAGCAAATATTTATGATTATATTATGAAACTCCCTAATAAATGGGATACTGATATCGGTGAAAGAGGCGCAAGACTTTCTGGTGGACAAAAACAAAGAATTAGTATTGCAAGAATATTCTTAAAAAATCCACCTTTATTAATATTAGATGAAGCAACTAGTGCCTTAGATAATGCAACTGAACTAATGATTCAAGAATCATTAAGTGAACTTGCCAAAGGGAGAACTTGTATTATAGTAGCACATCGATTATCTACCATTAAACACGCTGATGTAATTGCGGTTGTGAATCGTGGTGAAATTCAAGAGATGGGTACGCACAAAGAACTCATGAAACTTGATGGTAAATATCGTATTTTGTATGAACTACAATTTAGAGTAAATGAAATGGGAATTAAGTAAAATTATCAAATATTGCTAACGAATATTATTTCGTTATGTTATAATAGCGAGCGGTAAAAGAGAGGATGCTTTTATGGAAGAAAAAATTCAACAATTAACAAAAGAAGGAAAAAGACAATTAGAAGAAGAACTTCGTGATCTTATCGATAATGTACGTGAAGAAGTTAAAACTCAACTTGCAGAAGCACGTGCACAAGGCGACTTAAGCGAAAACGCTGACTATGATGCCGCAAGAGCAAGACAAGCCGAAGTTGAAGGACGTATTCGTCAAATTGAAGATATTTTAGCAAACGCTATAATCATTGAAGAGAAAAAAGGCGACGCAAATAAAATTGGTTTAGGTTCAACAATTGAAGTTGAATATTTAGATTCACATAAGAAAGCTACATATACTATAGTTGGTACAGTTGAAAGCGATCCATTTTCAGGTAAGATTTCAAATGAATGTCCATTAGGTATTGCAGTTCTTGGCAAAAAAGAAGGCGACGTTATCGAAGTTAAAGGACCTAAAACCTATCAACTCAAGATTCTTAAATTATCAAAATAAATAACATTTTGTTTAACGATCAAAAAGCTCTCGACGATTTGAGAGTTTTTTTGATATCTTTGATATCACTTATTGTTAAAAGTAATCTTGAAACAAATTTATTAATTAATTTTATAAAAATATATAAAAAATACACTCCTTATAATTAGGAGGTAATTTTATGACAAAAATTATTTTAGGTGTTATCGCCGCAGCGATTGTAGTGATTATTGTTTTTATGGCAATTGATCCTAATGTTAACGCTAATACGATTGCGCCAACAACATTAGTGTCCAGTAATAATTTATTTACTGTTACCGTTGAAGGGGAAGTATATAAGACTGGAACTTACACTCTTAATGAAGGGGCATTGATGTCGGATCTACTTGAAGCTTGTGGTGGACCAACCGAATCTGCTGATGATCTAGCATTTTATGAAGATGCAGAATTAACTAGTGGTTCAACTTATTTTATTGCAAGTAAATACGACACAAGTAATGTCTGTTCATTCGTGAAAATTAAAAAAGTAAATATCAACCGTGATGATGTTGATACTTTAACTACCATTAATGGCTTTACAACCAGTATTGCAAATAGCATTGTTTCTTATCGAAATGATAATGGTGAATTTAAGACCATCGAAGACTTACTTGAAGTATATGGTATTGGTAACGCGACTTATCATAAAGTAAGAAATTACGTCACTTTACACGAATAGTGATATTACTATTTATTTTCATTTGCTTTTTCTTAGGACTTAATGTCCGATTTTATCTATGGATATCATTATTAGTCATTATTATCACAATGATATTTATATTTATTAGATTTAAAAGGACGGTGTTTTTGTTATGTTTGCTTGTGACTGGTTTAGGGGTTGGGGTAAGTTATATAAATATCTCCAATAATCAAACAACATATCAAGGAATAGTGACTAATAGTAAAGATAACTACTTTATCCTAAATTCGAAACTAGAAAGTTTATATGTTTATTCAAAGAATAATAATTACGAAATAGGGGA
>JAZLFA010000039.1:0-2065 GCA_045615545.1 Bacilli bacterium
TTTAACCGCAAAAAGCATGTAATAAGGCAAATAAGTCAAATTATCTCCGTAGAATAGATTTTTTATATGAACGATATATTTATCTCCAATTTTTTTGACGAACTTTTTTCTAAATTCGTCTAATGATTCCTTGGAAGAAACATTTCTTGATTTGACTTCAAAAGGAATGGTCTTTCCTCCTTTATAGATAATGAAATCTATTTCGTATTTCTTTTTAACACCACTAGTTTCTTGTTCCCAAGAGTAATAATATGGTTCAAAAGAATTTGCTACTAGCATTTGAGCAGAAACATTTTCAAACAACATTCCTAAATTTGTTTTTAGTTTATCAAATACTAATCTTTGATAAATATCCTGGGTGTCATTGACCGTATTTGGATAGATAATAGAAGTAAATAATCCAACATCATTAAAATATAATTTGAATGAACCAGCATCTTTAGTTAAAGAGAATCCGCCACTTGGATCAGTGCATTTATAAACCACCATTACCATTTTTGACTCTATCAGTTTTTCCATTGTGTTAGTGAATAACACAGAATCCGATCTTTCATTGGTAGACGATACAATAAATCTAGTTGAATGCTTCGAAAGCATTGTTGGCATTTGTTTCCAAACAAGATAACAAATAGTGCCAAACTTATTGTCAATTTTTCTTAAATCTTCTTCATAAAGTTTAATTATCTTTTTCTTTTCTTTATCAACAGCGTAGAAATCATGTGTTGTTAAATATGTATCCACCACTTTTGGCATACCACCGACAGCAAGATACGTTCTAAAATTCTTCATTAATGATTGATGGATATTTGAATCAAACGCTGTTCTTTCTTTGAAATGGTTAATTATTGCTTGGGCTTCAAATTCTAATCCGCAAGCCCAAAGAAATTCTTCATAATCCATTGGATACATTTGAACGGATTCTTCTTCAGAAGGAATCAAAATATCTTGAGTGTTTTCTTTGATAGAAACTAAAGATCCTGTTTCCAAATAATAATACCTTCCATCAGCAACAAGAGTTTTAATTGCCTGCCTGGCTTTAGGACAAAACTGTATTTCATCAAATATTAACAAACTACCTCGAGGCAAAACATTAGTTCCTAGAGCTAAAAATAAATTCTCAAAAAACTTTTCAATTTTGCTTAAATCATTAAAGGAATTAATCACATCTTCCGATTCTTTAGAGAAATCAATTGTTTTATAGGCGGGAAACTCATTCTCACCAAAATACTCGGCAATTTTTGTCTTGCCGACACGTCTTGCGCCCTCAATTAATAAAGCGGATGTTCCCTTTGAGTCGTTTTTCCATTTTAATAATTCAGAATATATTTTTCTTTTAAGCATTTGATTTACCTCAACATTATAATACAACGAATAAATAAATATGTTAAATTGAATTTGCAAAAAGTTAGGTTTATTTATACGTTATATTTGCAAAAAGTTAGGTTTATTGGAAAGACGGATTTGCAAAAAAATCACCAACTTGTGTCAGGTATTATTTGCGAATCTATAAATCTAATGGTTTAATACAATACGCCCAATTAGTATAGTGTGAAATAATATTTTAATACAATGACTCTATATCCACCAATCCGGAGTAAGTTCACCCAAAGTTATAATTTTTTCATTGTCATAATCTAACATAATTTCTATATTTTGATATTCTCCAGGGGTTAATTGAGCTATCAATTCTCTACAAGCACCACAAGGTGCTCCAGTTTTACCGTTTGGCATAATTGCCAATACTCTTTTAATTTTATGTTCACCATTTGTAATCATATTGAATATAGCATTTCTTTCCGCACATATTCCAAGTGTACAACTAGTATCTACACAAACACCAACATATATCTTTCCACTTTCGGACTCAATAGCTGCCGCAACTCCCCCGGCCCAAACTCTATTAGATATTTCTCTATCATTTTGTACAGCTTTTGCTGCATTGTATAATTCTACCCATATAGCATCCATAATTATATTCCCCTTTTATAAAACTATATCATAAAAGTCATAGGTATTCCAAAAAGAGCATATGTATAGTGCTTGATTATTACAATTTCGAGATCAT
>JAZLFA010000040.1:0-85388 GCA_045615545.1 Bacilli bacterium
ATTAATAATTATTAATTAATTGGGTGTAGATATCAATATATTCTTTTGCAGATTTTGTACAAGAAAAGTCAGCGTTCATCGCATTAACCACCATTTTCTTGCGTTTTGGGAGATTAAAAAATAGTTTATAAGATTCGATAATTGCATTCACAAATTCTGTCGCGTCACTTCCTTGGTAAGCAAACCCATTTGCAACATCTATATTTTTACCATTATACGGAATGATAGTGTCTTTTAATCCGCCAGTAGAACGAACAATAGGTAATGAACCGTACTTAAGCGCAATTAACTGACTAATTCCACAAGGCTCATAAATGCTAGGCATTAAATAGAAGTCACTGGCAGCGTATATTAAATGAGCAATTTCGTTATTGAAAGTAAACAGAGTGAAGATATGGTTCGGATATTTCTTTCTCAAACCCTCAAGTCTTCCTTTAGTTTCCATATCGCCATCACCTAAAACGATGACTTTATTTTCCTTTTTAGCAAGATAATCGATTCCTGTTAGAAGGTGATCGATGCCTTTTTGCCATGTAAGTCTAGAAACAACAACATATAAAGGCTTGCCGTTATTTTCAATACCAAAACTATTTAATAGCTTAGTTTTTATATTCATTTTAACTGTGTAAAAATTTGTCGTATCATATCGATTTAAAAATGAGGCTTCTGACAATGGAGAAAATTCGTTATAATCACACCCATTTAAAACCCCAATAAAGCGTTCTCCTTTTAATGCGAGAATTTCGCTTAATCCCATCGAAGAAGTCGGATCAAGAAGCTCATTTCTATGAGTTGGGGAAACGGTTGTAACTATATCATTATAGATGATTCCAGATTTTAATGTTGATACACCATCACCATATCTAAGTGTACCATTGTAGTATAATTCTCTAGGTAAATCATAAAAAGAAACATAATCTTCAACATTAACCTTGCCTTTAAACAATGGATTATGAATAGTGTAAACGAATTTAGTATTAATAAAATAATCAATATGCTGTTCTTTAATTAAACAGGCAACCATACCAACTTGCCAATCATGTGTATGAATAATATCTGGTTTAAGATTTAATTTTTCAATTGCGCTTATGCAAGCTCTAGAAAAATAAGCAAATCTTTCATCATCATCATGTTCGCCATATATTTGTGCACGATTAAAATATTGATCACATTTAATTAAATAGTAATCGATTCCATCAATTACTGTTTTATATATTTCAGTAGGAGAATGCCTCCATCCCATTTGCTGGACAAAATCAAAACCTTTTTCAAAAGAATATTTACGATTTAAAAGGATTTGACTATAAAAAGGAATAAATATAGAAACGTTATTACCAAGTTTAACTAATTCCCTCCCGAGTGAATAAATAACATCAGCAAGCCCACCAGTTTTTGTTAATGGATTAGCTTCACTACTACAAAAAATAATGTTCATATTATACTTTCATTCCTTTCGTTAAAAACAAAGGACAATCAACTTCCCCAACAACTTCATCAATAGAAGAAATCGTTACTTCTTTATCAGTAATCACGTGACTAACTTTGACCCCTTTCCCAATGTGGGAATGAGAAAGAATAATTGAATAAGATACCTCCGCCCCTTCTTCGATAGTAACATCACGGCAAATAATTGAATTTTTCACTTTTCCTTTTACAATTGCGCCGTTAGTAATAAACGAATTAATTACTTCCGCATTCTTGCCATATATAGCAGGGGGAGTATTATGTGTTGTAGTATAAATTGGCCAATCAGATTTGAACAACTTTTGACGTTTGCTATAAGTCAATAAATCAAAGGAAAATTTGATATAAGTTTGTAATGATGTAATCGGAACAACATAACCATCAAATTCATAATTATTGATAGGTATAATATGGTTATTTATAAAGTGATTAATAATTTTTCTAATTGAGTAATTGGATGATAGTCCACGTGCAAAACTAATCATTTCAAAAAATGACTCATTATTAAAAATATAAGTATTTAAAGAAATATAGGCATCACTATTATTTACGTAAGGTCTACTTTTTGTAATAACATTATCTTTATTAACGTCTAATTCGTCACAACCTGTGAATACAGCATCACTTTTCTTTATCTTCGTTGTCACAACAGTAATTTGTCTTCCGCTATTAATATGCGCTTTAACAATTGGATTGAAATCCATAGAAGATAAAAAGTGAGAAGGCGCCACAATAAAGTAATCAGCTTCAAGTGCGCTTCTAGGAATATTATTAACAATATTGGAAATGTCGGTATTTTGATTAGGATTTGAAAGTCCTTTCTCGTTTAATACAGGACGTATGTAACCAGTTTTAGTATTTCTAATCCAAACAGAACCATTTTGAAGATGGCTTCTTAATGAATCGTAGTGAGCAGGAAGTAAAATTTGTACTTGATCAATGCCGGAATTTGAATAATTAGATAAAATAAAGTCAATCATCGCATAACGACCTAAAAAACTTACTGCCGCTAAAGGGCGTTTTTCTGTTAAGCGTTCGAGGCTAGGCTCATCATGTAAATCAATAAAACCAATAATCTTACTCATTTTGAAACCAACACAATTTTCTTTTTCCCAACATTAATTTTTCTATTTGCTGACACCACTACATTTGGCGCAACGATTGCATTATGAATAATCGCGTTTTCCATAATCTCAGCCCCCTGCATAATAACAGCGTGATCAACAATAGCTCCCGGATGAATTATTACATTAGTAGAAATAACCGAGTGATCAATCTTACCAAGAATGATTGAGCCTTGGTTAGCAATACTACAAGTAATCTTTGCATCCTTTCCAATATATTGAGGAACACTATATAAATCTTCAGAATAAATACGATTTTTTAAGTCGTAATCATATAAACTTAATGCATCTTTTTTACCTTCAGCAATATCCATATTGGCCTGATGCAAAGATTCAAGAGTGCCAACATCACGCCAATAACCAGCAAAACGATAAACAAATATTCGACGTTTATCATTCATCATCATTGGTAATATATCATTACCGAAGTCATGACTTG
This sequence comes from Bacilli bacterium, assembly GCA_045615545.1. Lineage (GTDB taxonomy): Bacteria > Bacillota_I > Bacilli_A > RFN20 > CAG-826 > SIG220. The sequence goes on from JAZLFA010000040.1 coordinate 3,028, forward strand.
AAGAAGGATTATCCATATCTAATAGTAAATATTTTCTCAATATTTTATATGTAAAAACATAAATACCCATACTCGCTAAATTGGATTTAGCAGTTTTAGGTTTTTCGATAAAACTTTTTACTTTATTGTTTTTGTTAACTTCCACAATGCCAAAACGCGAAATATCTTCTTTAGGCACCTCAATAACTGATATAGTGCAGTCAGCCTTGCGAAGAATATGTTCATCAATCATTTTGTTAAATGTTGTCTTATATATATGATCACCAGAAAGAATTAATACATAATCTGCTTTTTGACTATCTAAGAAATCGATATTTTGAGCGATAGCATCAGCAGTACCATTGTACCAACTGGCTCTTTTTTCTGTTACTCTAGGAGCAAGGGTAGATAAGCAACAGTGAATACCATTAAATCCCCACTTGCTTCCATCACCGATATAATTATCGAGTTCGCTCGATTCATATTGAGTCAAAACGCCAACAGTGTTTATTCCTGAATTAGCACAGTTAGATAATGGGAAATCGATAATGCGATATTTAGCAGCAAAACTAACAGCAGGTTTAGCTGTTTTACGCGTTAAACCTTGTAAACGAGTCCCTTTACCACCCGCTAATATCATTGCTATTACTTTTTCATTCATATTTACTTATTACATGGTAATGATGCAGCTGCGATTGATTGACCAACCCTACGCATCTTTTCACTTGGCATACCAATCTTAAAATCAGCATATTCAGGGAATTCTTTTAATAAAGTCTCTTTACATACTTTAAGAATAGTATCTCCGCCTTTACCAGAAACAACTCTTCCTAATAAAAGTACATGTTTAATATCATAAAACTCTGCATAGAAAGCAAGAGAGTAAGCTAAATAAACACCAATAGATTCAAATATTTTATTTGCACCTTCATGCCCTTTTTCATTAAGTCTTTGGACTTCACTAAGTTGTTCCGCTAATGTAAGATTTGAATCCAAATTAATTCCTGCACGAGGAGCAAGTTTAATAACTGCATCTTGAGAGAAATATTTACAACCAACACCAAAATCATGGCTCCATTCATCAACCATTGCACCTTTATTAAAATCTACAGGAACAAATGCTAATTCACTAAGCCAGCCAGGAAGGTTTTTATTTTTATCAACATAACCACCAGCTTGGCTAGTTCCCATTGCAATGCCTAAAACACAGCCATCCTGTAAATCAAGTGATCCTGCTAAAGCAGTAACATCACCATCATTAGATACTTCAAAAGGAATTTCATGTCCAAGTTCTTTTTCTAAACGGTGAACAGAATCAATATAAGCACCTTTCACTTTTTCAAAATCTGTTTTTGGTACTTTAATAAATATTGAAGAAACCATTGGGCGGTTAGAAATAATAACTCCTGCAGTAGAAATACCAATTCCATCAACATCTCCACCAAGTTTATCAACCGCTACCATAAATGCTTTATGAATAAATTCATAATGATAATTAATATCTTCGTTTAGTTTTGGAAGCCAAACGATTTCTTCACTATGAATTACTTCTCCATCAACAACAGCAGATACTTTGATATCGCTACCACCGGCATCAAAACCAATGCGTTTTCCTTTTAAATGTCCACCAACTGGAACACTTGCAGTTTTTTCTTTTGGCACGTCATTGATGTTTTCACAATAAATAACTTTGACTTCGTTTTCATAAACAGTAGACATAAAATCATAGTCAAAATCACGAAGTCCGCCAGTACAATAGTAACTAGCGATATTGTTATAGATAGTCTTGCTACCATGGATATAAATTTTATATCCACCCACTACCCATAAAATACATTTGATAAATCGTTCAATGATGAATGTGTTTCTTTCATCATCGTATCCTTCTGGAAAAACATCGAATTCACGGCGATAAATATAACCGTTATCTCTTTCAACTGCGATTAAAAGATGTTGCTTATTACTGACTTTGCTAACGTCAGTGTTAAATTTACGTAACTCAATAATTGCCGGAAGGAATTCTGGCTCTAAAACTGGTTTGATCATAAGTGACCCCTTTATATTACTTAACTAAGCTATATGCGTCTTCATCACAGTAAATTGTGACATCTTTATGTCCTTGAAGGACTGTGCAAGGCCAATCAGTGCTTGGCTTGCCTTTGATTAATTCCCTAATTGCAGGTGCTTTATTTTTACCTGTTGCAATTAAAATAATCTTACGCGCGTTCATAATTGATTTTAATCCCATCGTTACCGCGCGAGTTGGAACATCTTCTTTTCTATCAAACAAACGAGAATTATCAGTGATTGTTTGATCAGTTAATTCTGTTTCGTGAGTTAATGAATCAAATGATGTACCTGGTTCGTTAAAGGCAATGTGTCCATCACTACCAATACCTAATAGTTGGATATCAATACCACCAGCAGCTTTAATTTCATCATCATATTGGTTCATATAGGCTTTATAGTCACCAACGCCTTTTAAAACATGGGTATTATTTTTATCAATATCAATATGATTGAATAAATTATCATTCATAAAATAACGATAACTTTGATTATGAGTACCCTCTAATCCAACATATTCATCTAAATTGAATGTTAAAACATTATTAAATGAAACTTTACCTTCTTTATTTGCTTTAACAAGATTTGCATAAATCCCTAGTGGGGATGTGCCAGTTGCTAAACCAAGAACTGGGGTTTTTTTGTTATTTATAAGATTAATGAATTCTTCAGCAATTAACTTACTAATCTCTTCGTTTGTCCCAACGATTATTTTCATGAATTGTTTCTCCTTTTTGAAAAACATCAATATTTCTAATGATTATTTTACTTAAAATTAAAATAAAAATCACGAATTATTGAAAAAATACTTTCAACCTTTAATTCCCACTTCTATTAATATAGAATAATAGGCAATAAGGAAGAATTAATTATGACTGCTAAAAACATATCATGGGATGAATATTTTATGGGTATCGCTATTCTTTCAAGTATGAGAAGTAAAGACCCAAGCACACAAGTTGGCGCATGCATTGTCGATAAAAATCACAAAGTGGTTTCAATTGGCTATAATGGTATGCCTACTGGAGTTGATGAATGTGAATTATCATGGAACAAAGGTGAAGGTTTAGATAGTAAGTATCTATATGTTTGTCACGCTGAATTTAACGCTATACTAAACTGCCGTGGAGGCACCAGTTTAGATGGGTGTACGATTTATGTCACATTATTCCCATGTAATGAATGCACAAAAATGATTCTTCAAACAGGTATTAAAGAAGTTGTATATCTTGACAACAAATATGAAAAAACAACCGAAACACAAGCAAGCACTAAAATGCTTCATTTAGCGGGTGTTAAATTACGCCACTACAATGGCAAACTTCCAGAGATTACTTATCATGACAATTAAAGAATATGTTGCCTTTAAAAAGGAAGAACTTAAAACCACAGTATCTTCATTAAAAACTATCCCTCATTTTGTCATTATTCAAATTAATGAAGATGAGGCTTCTAACGCGTACGTACGCGGAAAGATGAAAGATGCTGATGAAGTTGGCATTAAATGCACATTAATTAAAATGCCAATCTCCACTTCTCAAGATGAGTTATTAGCGAAAATTAATGAAATAAATAATGACTCAAATGTACATGGCTTAATCGTACAAATGCCACTACCTAAACAAATTGATGAAGAGGTCATTAAATTAGCGGTTAATCCAAGTAAAGATATTGATGGCTTTCATCCTCTTAGTAAGATGGATCCATGCACTCCAAAAGGAATTCTTAATTACCTTAAAGATGAGCATTATCAAATATCAGGTAAAAATGCTGTGGTAATTGGTAGAAGCAACATCGTTGGTAAACCAATGGCAAAGCTCCTATTAAAGGAAAGTGCTAATGTCACTGTTTTACACAGTAAAACAAGTAGAGAAGATATGGAAAGATATATCGCTAATGCTGATATTATTGTGATCGCAATTGGTAAATGTGGTTTCTTAAATGAAACGTTTAAATATAAACCTACCACCATCATAGTTGATGTTGGAATCAATAGAGTAGATGGAAAATTACATGGTGACGCTACTAGAGATTTACCTGTTAAATTCCAAACACCAGTTCCAGGGGGGGTTGGTTTATTAACAAGACTTACATTATTAACAAATTTATTGGAGGCATATAATAATGGACTTTAATATATTAAATACCGAAGTATATGGTGTTTCAAAATCAATCAAAGCCAGTGGCAATCCAATGCGCACTGTATTCGATAGAACTGAAATAACTGAAAAAGATGAAAAACGTGCTACCGTTTTAGGCTCTGCCCCAAACGGCCAAGGCCACGATAATTATTTAAAAGGAATTATTGTCCAAATGGATGTTGTTGCACCACTATATTGGTGGAAACAAGCACAACGCTATCATTGGTTTGATTTCGTAAGCAGTCAATCAACAATGCACTGTTTAGCTAAATTTAATGTTTCAACACAGTGTGTTAGTGATACAAATAAAGAAGTAATGGCGTTAGTTGAAAAAATCTTGGCAGATTACTTAGCTATGCCAGATACCGATCCAAACAAAATAGCAAAATGGAGAGAATTAGTTGCTTCTTTACCATGTGGATTCTGTTTAGGTGCCACGATGACAACTAACTATCAACAGCTTAAAACAATGTATCTTCAAAGAAGAAACCATCGCTTAAAAGAATGGCACATCTTCTGCGATTGGTGTGAAACACTTCCAAAATTCTTAGAATTAACAGGAGTAAAAAATTTACTAAAGTAGTTGCGAGAGTGTTTATCTTGTGATAAACTTTCTAACGCTGCATATAGGAGGCTAGTATATTATGTCAAGAAAATGTCCAGTATCAGGCAAAGGTCCATTAACAGGTAACAATCGTTCACACTCATTAAGAGCTACAAGACGTGTTTGGAATACCAATTTACAAACATATAACATCAATGGCAAACGTGTTAAGATGTCAACCCGTGCTTACCGTAGCCTCAATAAAACTACAAGCAAGTAATTTTATTTAATAATTAACAAAAAAGCATAACAAATCGTTATGTTTTTTTGTGCATTTTAAATATCTCCAAATATCAAAAATATATTAGTACAGTTAATTGTTATAAACAATAACGCTCTATAGACACACAAGTAACAAGAGCAATATTTGACTAACAAAATATGAGAAAATTAATATCCATTCACTAAAGGCTAAAACAAAGAATTTTGGCCTTACATAGCTAATAGTGCCATCTTCGCTAGTAACACTATCCATCTTTGTCCACTTCGACAATTTAGGATTCATGATAATTACAAATAGGAAAAGTGTTAAAGCAAATAACAAAATTGTAATAACTAAAGTAGCAATTTTTGTGTGATCATTATTGTACGCAAATAAGCCACTAACTGCGCCCGCGCAAGGAATCATAAAAGTAAATGCGAATAAAAATACATCGAGAGCCATATGACTTCTTAAATATTTTAGTGGTACAAATATCATCGCACCAATATCAATAGCAACCATAATTCCAGAGACTAAAGAAAAGATCAATAAACCATTTGAATGGTCTTGATTAAAAAAGACAAAAAAGAAAATTGATGATAACAAAGATAAGACTAAACAAAGGTTACCAAGAAAGTTATCAGTAAATTTCAAATTGTAATTTAGTTCATAAGGAAAATGATTTCTAAAATCATAATCAGCTTTAAATTTATTTTTATAATTAAAGCACGAAAAAAGAAGAAAACATATAAATAGAAACACTGAGCCAATGCCTGTCGCTAAGGCAGTTACATTCATTCTTTTAAGCTCCCAATTCTTCCTTCAATATCGTCGCTTTTAAAAATATAACTTCCCGCCACTAATACATCAGCACCAGCTTCAACACAAAGCTTACCGGTTTCAGCGTTAATACCACCATCAACGGAAATCAAAGTTTTGCTAATTTCGTTAGTGTTCATATAGTCGCGAAGCTTAATGATTTTAGTTACTGCTTCTTGATCAAATTCTTGTCCGCCAAATCCAGGTACGACAGACATAATTAGAACTAAGTCGAGAGAATAAATAAATGGGAATACTTTTTCAACATTGGTTTCTGGTCTAATTGATAAACCCACTTTCTTACCACAAGAATGAATTAAATCACATACTGCCCATACCTCGTTAGCATCTTTGCATGCTTCTAAATGGAAAGTGATATAATCTGCTCCCGCATCACAGAAACGTTTTGCGTATCTAAGTGGATCACTAATCATGATATGAACATCATTGACTAATTTATGTGATTTGCTAACACATTCCACAAGTGGAATGCCAAGTGAAATATTGTTGACAAAATGTCCATCCATTACATCATAATGAATCCATTTTGCGCCACCGCGTTCCGCATGAGCTATATCAGTAGATAAATGTGTAAAATCAGCTGATAAAATTGAAGGTGAAATAATAATCTCTTTCATAAAGTTCTCCTTACTTAAATCCAAAAATCTTTGCTAATAAACCTTTTTTCTCTTTTAAAAGGTCTGGGTTATTTTTAATTGCTAATAAATCATTATAGAAATCTTTACTTGAGCGATAACGTTCATTAGGGTTTTTCATTGTAGCTTTATAAATAATACGCTCAATTTCTTTTGGACAATTTGGAACATATTTTTTAACGCTCGGGAATTTATCTTTAATATGTGCCACAGCAATATTAACAGGTGTATCTCTTTCAAAAGGAGGATGAGCTGTTAGTAGTTCATAGAAAGTAACTCCAGCCGCGTAAATATCACTTTTATTAGTAGCTTGTTTTCCTTGAGCAATTTCCGGAGCCATATAATAAACACTACCGACAATCTCACTAGTTTTAGTTAAATCATTACTAAGTCCATCAGCTTGGGCAATACCAAAGTCACCCAACTTAATTGTGCCATTAGGCATGCAATAGATATTTTCAGGTTTAACATCTCTATGAACAATATTATGTTCATGAGCAAATTCTAATGCATCAGTAAGTTGAAGCATATATTCAATTGCTTCCGCAAGCGGAAGAGGTCCTCTAAAATCAAGAACGTCTTTTAATGTTTGACCTTTAATATATTCATTTGCGATGTATGGAGCGCCAGCAACAGAACCATGATTATAAACCTTAACAATGTTAGGGTGATTTAAACTTGCCGCAATTAAAGCTTCATTTTGGAAACGCTTAACATTAACTAAATTAAGCATTACATCTTCACGGATAAGTTTGATTGCCACGGTTTTCTTATTAATAATATCGGTGGCTTCATATACATCAGCCATTCCGCCGTGCCCAATACGGGCAGTAACGCGGTATCTACCATCAATTAATGTGCCAATTTTAATCGCCATAATGTTTTGCCTCCCACACAACTGCAGCAAGGTTATCGCTACCACCATTACTATTACCAATTGAGATTAATTCCATTACTTTTTGTTCTGGAGTATCGTCCCCTCTTAAAATACTAGTCATTGTGGTTTCGGTAACGTTGTTATATAAGCCATCACTACAAAGTAGTAATGTTTCATCTATATAAGGAAATACTTTGATATCAACATTGATACTTGGATATATTCCAAGAGCGTTCATTAACATATGACGCTTCGGGTGTGTTTTCATTTCTTCTTTGGTGATTTGACCAGTGCGATATAAGTATCCAACATATGTTTGATCCTCAGTCAACTGTTCAACACCACTAGCTTCATTAAGTCGATATATACGAGAATCACCAACTTGAGCAGTGATTAATTTATCATGATAGATTAACGCTATTGAAATGGTAGTTCCCATGCCATTATACGCAGCATTTTTGCTCGCTTCGTTAAAGATAGTTGCATTAGCGTTTCTAAGAGCGCCAACAAGCCAATATCTCGCATGCCAAGAATTTAAAAACTTTCTTGCACTAATAAATGAGTCGGTAATACAACTAATTGCTAAATTAGAGGCAAAATCACCTTTATTTTGTCCGCCCATTCCATCGCACACGACAAGCATCGTATTTCCATATGCATTAGTTAATGCTGTTGCTTGATCTTCATTATTTATTCTCACTCTACCAACATCGGTATGAAATGCAAATAAACCAGATACATATTTCTTCTTTTTGAATAGTTTAATTTGCATCATTTTCCCTCGCTTTCAGTTGGCCACATGCAGCATCAATATCGGTTCCAAATTCTTTTCTAATTGTAGCGGTTACTCCACCCTTAGTTAGATAGTCTAAGAAATTATGAACTCGGTTACCACTGCTGCGTTTATATTCATTTTTATCGGTTTGATTATATGGAATTAAATTTACATAGCCTTTAGTGCCTTTAATTAATTTAATTAATTCTTCAGCACATTCTTTACTATCATTAACATCTTCAATAAGAAGATATTCATAAGTTACTCTTCTATCCGCGATTGATTCATAATATTTAACTGCATCAATAAGTACATCAAGAGGATAAACTTTGTTTACTTTCATTAATTTATTTCTAATTTCATCATTAGGAGCGTGAAGAGAAATTGCTAAGTTAGTTTGTAATCCTTCATGCGCATATTTTTTTATACCGTCAATTAATCCACAAGTGGATACAGTGATATGTCTTGCTCCAATTGCCATCCCTTTTTGTTCATTAATAACGCGGATAAAATCCATTACATTATCGTAATTATCAAATGGTTCACCGGTTCCCATTACTACAACATGAGTAATATGTTGACCATTTCCTTCTTGCTTTAATATCTTGTTTAGTAACAATATTTGTCCCACCATCTCTTCTGGTTTAAGGTTTCTTTGTTTGCCTAGTAAACCACTGGAACAGAATGAACAGCCCATATTGCAACCAACTTGACTCGATACACAGGCGGCATTGCCATAGTTATATCGCATTAGTACAGTTTCAACTTTCATCCCATCTGATAATTTAGAAAGGATCTTAATAGTGCCATCTTTACTTTCTTGCTTAACATCAATTGAAGGGATATCTAAACAATATTTTTCTTTTAATACTTCTCTAAATTTAAGCGAAATATCAGTCATCTCATCAAAGGAAGTGGCTTTCTTTTCGTATAACCAAATATAAAGCTGAGTAGCGCGGTATTTCTTTTGACCTTCGCTAAGCATTAAATCTTCAAGTTTTTTAAGTGGGAGCCCGTAAAGATTAATCATCTTTTCGCTCCATCTTAAGAATCTTTGCTACATACAAAGATGTATTATATTCCTCAAATGGGAAATATTGTTTTTCATAAACTAAAGAATAAGTTGGATGATGTAACAAGAAGTCTTTAACAACAGATAAAGATTCGCGTTTATTAAGTGTTGGAACCATATAAATTATTGTTCCACCATCACTAGTTCTATTCGCGGCTTCTTCCAAAGCTACCCTTTCATCATTGATGATACTATCAAGTTCATTTTGTTTGAAATGCGTAAAATAATCTGGTGTATCTTTAAGTAGTTCTAAATTAGAGTTCCTTGGAAGAACAAAGAAATAATCAACGTCATTAGATAAACATGAGTCAATTGCTTCGCCACTAGCGGAATAAATATTAACATTATCAATACTAAATAGATTCAATATCTTCTTGGCATCACAATAATGTTGATAGTCACTCGCAATCATTTCTAGTTTATATTCATGTTTGTGCATTAATATCTCTAAATACATCGGATTAGTAAATCCGCTCAATAAAGCAATTCTTTGATAAGGCTCAATCTCTAATGATTCATAAATAATTTTATAAACCGGTCTTTCTAAAAATAATAAGTTATTCGAATATTTTTCATTATGTTTTAATGGTCCATTACCTTGGTAAACGAAAATATCCTCAACATTAGTTGAATGAAATTCTTCATCACTATTAATTTCTTCTCTACCTGTTAGCAAGGTATTTACTCTCACATGGGTAATAGTTGGTTTATAGTTAGCTTGTAAGATTTTATATGAAAGCCCTCTACCAAAATGTTTTGTCCACATTTTTGTAATCCATAATGGGGTATTATATCTAACTGATAAATATTCTGGCGATCCACTAACTAAACGTGTTGGAACTAAATTATCGTTTTCAATAGATGCAGTGACTTTATTTGTAAATTCTAATAAGTTATTTGTTTTCACCAATATATTTAATTCATTTTCATCAAAACGCTTGTAGAACAAATGATTTGCTAAATAAATACAAACAGGAAGATGAGTATTAATATCAAATGGTTCCACGTTGTTAATAAGTTCAACAAAAAGTAGATGATGACGAAGTTCACATCCCACTAAAGCAGAAATGCTAGCTCTAGCGGTGCGTTCAACTTTTAAATTAATGTAATTGTTTTTTAACGCAACATTAAAACGCATATCTTTTAAAAAGATATCATTAAGAATTGAATAAACAACATCTACGTTTCTCATACATACATTATATATACGCATGTAAAAAAGTAAAATAAAAACGCCCTATTGGACGTTTTTTTCTTGTTTAAATATTTATTTTTTTGAAAAGTCTTGGAAGATGTCGCCAGTATAGATATCTTCTTCCCCTTCTCCTTCTTCCATGTCTTCGCTATATTCTTCATCAGCGTGGACAATATTATCATCAGCAATAAATCTTGGATAGGAAGAATTAACTCTTTCATATCGATCATCTTGTGAAAAATAATAAAATTCTACTGTAACATTAATTGTTGGTCCCACAACTAAAGACATAATGAGTTGAGCAACCTCATTTTGAAGAACTTTCACCTTTAAAGGTGCATGTACTCTAACAAGCGTATTCCAACTAGTTTGTTCGACTCCTTTATGAAAGACCATTGCTTCCGGAGCAATAAAATCAATATCATCAGAATCACATTCATATAATTCAGCAATTTTAGGAGTTAACTCCTTGGAAAGATTACCAACAACGAATTGATCCAAACCATAAATAGTAATCGTAATCATAAATATACCTCAAATAGAGTATACTACAAATTTCTAGAAATTGTAGGGGTCTATATTAACAAATATATTAATTGAACTTTTCTTTATAAATTTATCCACTACTTCTTTTAGAATTGGTTCCGCAATTGAAATGTCTTTGTATTTAATCAAAAGTGTACGGTTAAATGCATTTTTTTCAAATGCTATATAAGGCGAAATTGGTCCAAGAATAATTCCATCATCTTTAAACTTTTCATTAAGTAGATCAACTACTTTATTAATTTCATCAATTGCCTTTTCTTCGTTTTTGCTCGTTATAGTAATACTTGCTAGATAGCAATATGGTGGATAATTTTGTTGATGACGCATTTGCATTTCTTTTTTGTAAAACATTTCATAGTCTTGTCTAGCTGCTAAAGTAATTGCGTAATGTTCAGGCATATAAGTTTGTATATAAGCTTTTCCTGGACGATCTTTTCTTCCGCATCTACCTACCGCTTGAGTAATTAATTGAAATGCTCGCTCACTACTACGATAATTTGGCATATTTAAACCAATATCTGCCAAAACGACACCCACTAAAGTGACAAGAGGAAAATCGTGCCCTTTTGCGATCATTTGAGTACCAATCAAAATATCAGCTTCATGATTTCTAAAAGCTTCTACAGTTTTAGCGATACGAGTTCTAATCTTAGCAGAATCACTATCAAGCCTTAATGTTCTAGCTTCTGGAAATAAACGATGTATTTCTTCTTCAACCCTTTCAGAACCAAAACCAGTCTTCATTAGATATTTACTTCCGCATTCAGGGCAAGTGTCAGGCATAAGTTCAACATAATCGCAGTGATGACATTTTAGTAAGCCATCAGCTTTATGATAAGTTAAGGCAATGCCACAATTTGGACACTTAAAAACGTGTCCGCAATTTCGACAAGAAACGTTAGTAGAAAATCCACGTCTATTGAGTAATAAAATAGCTTGTTCTTTTCTATCTAATACGCTTTGAATCTCTTTTCTTAATTGTTTTGAAAAAATATATGAGTCACGATCAATATTTGCATAGTTTAACATGTTGATGATATGAGTTTCAGGAAGAGGTTGGTTATTTACTCTTTTTGTTAAAGAAAGAAGGTGGTAAATTCCTTTTTGTGCTCTTGCCCTAGAATCAAGAGATGGAGTAGCACTTCCAAGTAACACCTTAGCGTCGTGCATGCGTGAGCGCATTAGAGCCACATCTCGGGCATGATAGAATGGCGCCGTATCTTGCTTATAACTTTCAACATGTTCTTCATCCAAAATAATTAATCCAATATTATCTAATGGCGCAAAAATAGCACTTCTAGCGCCCACCACTACAGAACATTCTCCACGAGCAATTTTACGATATTCATCATACTTTTCCGCTGGCGTTAATTCGCTATGTAAAATAGCAACATTTCCCTTAAATCTTCTAATAAAATATTCCATCATCATCGGAGTTAAAGAAATCTCAGGAACAAGCATTAAAACTTGCTTGCCTTTAGAAAGGACATTTTCACTAATTGATAAGTACACTTCTGTCTTACCACTTCCAGTCACACCTTCAAGCAAAAATACCTTATCACTTGAAGAAGAAAATTCATCAACGACATTTTGTTGATCAATGGTTAATTCTTTTGCTTGTTCAGGTTCATAATTAGGAATTTCAAAACGTCGTTTTTCTTCTTTTATGATTTTTACTTTTTTAAGTTCAACCAATTTAGAAAGAATACTAACAGACTTTATTTCGCGTTTTAAAATCTTGTCTTCACTCGATAATAATCTTAATAATTCTATTTGTTTGTGGGTTAAGTTTTCTTCGCTTTTATCAATAACAACAACATATTGATCATAAGCTATCTTAGGAGCTTTTAAACTTGAGTGTCTTATTGATAAAGAAGGAGGAAGCATTGTCTGTAAAACAGAAATCTTGCTGGCTAAATAATATTCACTCATCTCATCCGCTAGTTCTAATAGATCGGGTTTAAGTAATGGTGTTTCATCAATTACATCAATAATTTCGTTTATAGAAAAACCAAATTCATCTTCTAATTCTGAAATTGACTTATCACTTTCTTTCACAGATAAAACATAGCCGACCAATTCTTGATTATTGAAATTAATCAGTACACGAAAACCAGAATCAACTTTTTTATTACCATGATAACAATATGTAAATGGTCTATTTAAAGAAAGAGTAGCGTGTTCAATTAACAGTTCAATTAACTTCACTTTGCTACTCCTATTTATTTAATTTCTTAAGTAAGATATCAATTATCTCATTGCCCGCTCTATCAATTGTGTCATTGATAATTACGTGTTGATATCGATCCGCCATTTTCATCTCGCTGATACCTTTATTGAGTCGCGCTTGTATGGTTGCTTCATCTTCACTTTGACGGCTTCTAATGCGCGCGCTTAAGTCTTCAACACTTGGAGGCATCAAGAAGAAGGAAACAACTCCATCATCTTTAACCTTGCTAAGTACTTCTGTTGCGCCATTAATCTCTATCTCCAGGAAGACATTCTTGCCAGCATTTCTAAGCTCATCAACCTTATCTTTTGGAGTGCCGTAACAGTTACCAACAAATTCACAATGTTCGAGCAAGTTACCATTTTTAAGGTTTGTATCAAACTCTTCTTTTGAAACAAAATAATAATCAACTCCATCTTGTTCCATAGCGCGTGGTTTACGCGTTGTCATGGAAATCGAGTAAGTCAAATCAATCACATTTTTTTCGAAAATGTATTTTCTAACTGTGCCTTTTCCAACTCCAGATGGACCCGATAAAATTACTAGTAAACCTTTTTTCATACTTTAATATTCTAAATAATGTGCTAACCATTATCAATAATGATAATATGAAATTGTTATGAAACCACTTAATGTAAGAGAAATTAGCTTATTAGTGAATCAAATTAACGAAAAAATAAAAGAGAATCATATCTCTAATATCACTGTCGTTAACTCAACTGATTTTATTTTTACCTTCTCTTATTATAGAAAGGAAAAGCTTTATCTATCATTGAATCATAATGCGCCTATTATTGGATTTATAACTGTTAAAGATAATGTTCCAACAATATTGGGTAAATATAATGAAATATTTAGAAATGAAATTAAAGATACATTACTTAAAGTAATAGAGACTCCATATAACGATAGAATCATTCGTTTTAAATTATCTAAAACGGATGAATTTTATGCTAAGCATGACAAATACCTTGTCTTTGAGATGATTCCACATCATCCAAACTTAATTATATTAAATGAAAACGAAGAAATTATATTTGCAACCCACTATACAGATTTAACAAGTGACCGATTAATTGTTAAAGGAAGCAAATATGTTGCTCCAACTGCGTCATTAACAAAAAATGCGGAAGTTAGAGATAATCTTGCTATACAAATCCAAGAAACATACGACAATTCTTTATTAATAAGAAACAAAGAAAAATTTGACGAATTAGGTGAATACATCAAACATAAAATTAAAGTAGCAGAAAAGAAAAAGTTAGTTTTACTAAAAGAAATTAAAGAAGCAGAAGAAAAGCTAGTCTATCAAGAGCACGCTAACATGCTTTTAACTTATCAATATAATCCACAAGAATTTAACAACTATCTTTTGGCCAATCACTTTCCATATGATTCATCAAAATCTAAACAAGACAACATCAATAATCTTTTTAAATTATATAAGAAAGCTAAACTAACAGTTCAAAATGATAAAGATCAAATAGCGTTAACAGAAAAAGATCTTAACGATTTATATATTGATCTAGATATTTATCAAAGTGGTGATGAAGAAAAAATCGTTCTATTAAAGAATAAATATCCAAAATTAATTAAGACAAATAAAGCACAAGTAACCGGAAGATCAATGCCATACTATTTTGATATTGATGGAACAAGGTACGCTTATGGAAGAAACGCAGAACAAAATGACTTCCTTACCCATAAACTCGCTAAAAAAGATTATTACTTCTTTCATATTAAGGACTTCGCGGGCGCGCATGTTATCATCATGAAATCTAATCCATCTGATTACGAAAAAGAATTAGCGGCTGAACTAGCAATTTATGCTTCAAACAAAGATATTGGAGAAGTAACAATGTCTCAAGTTAAAGACATTAAAAAAGGCCATAAACCAGGCCAAGTAATTTTAGATAAATTTGAAAGCGCAATAATTAAGAAAATTGATGATCGTATAAAACAAGGATATAAAGCTTCTAATCGTTATTCTTTTTAACCTCTTCAAATAACCAATCTTCTCCCTTAATTGCTTCATGAGTGGCAAGATTAGGGAATTTTTGTTGTCTTAAAACTTCATACGCAACTAAAGCAACGCAATTAGATAAATTTAGCGACCTAGCTTCAGGAACCATTGGAATTCTAAATACATGTTCAATATTTTCTCTTAATATATCATGAGGAATACCAGTAGATTCTTTTCCAAACATTAAATATATATCTTCACTTGCATTTGGATAAACAAATTCACTATATACATTTTTTCCATATCTTGAGATGTAATAGATATTGATATTCGGATGAGACTGTTTAAATTCACTATAATTATTGTAGTAGGTTAATTTAAGTGAATCGATATAATCCATTCCAACGCGTTTTAAATCTTTGCTATCAATGGAAAAAGTTAACGGACCAATAATGTGTAAATGTCCGCCAATAGCAACACATGTACGCATAATGTTACCAGTATTTTGTGGTTTTTCAGGTTGATATAACACAATGTGAATCATTTTTTTCGTACACTTTCATAGACACTTATTCGTGTAAGCGCACGTTCAAGCGCTGCTTCGGCACGAACTTTATCAATTTCTTTATCTTGTGATGCCATTCTTTCGTCCGCTCTTTTTTTAGCGCTTAATACGCGTTCAATATCAATCTCACTAGCATCTTCAATAGAATTTAAAATAAGCGTTGCTTCATCATTGCCAACTTTAATCACTCCGCCACTTGTAGCAAAAGTTTTAACAGAGCCATTTTGTTTAAGTGTTAAAACACAAATACCAACTTCACTAATCAATGGAGTGTGTCCAGGAGTAATGCCTAAAGTAAAGTCATCATTTCTAAAAGAAATGGTACTAACATGAGAATCATAATATTTACCATATGGAGTAAGGATCAAAAGATGAATTGTTTTCATTATTTTAAGCTTTCTGCTTTCTTTCTTGCTTCTTCAATTGTGCCAACATATAAGAAAGCGACTTCAGGAAGATCATCAGCTTCACCATTTAATATTGCTTTAAAACTTCTGACAGTATCACTTATTTTTACATATTTGCCTTCAATTCCATTAAACTGCGTTGCAACATGGAATGGTTGCGATAAGAAGTTTCTAATTTTACGAGCGCGTTCAACAAGTTTTTTATCTTCTTCACTAAGTTCGTCCATACCTAAAATGGCAATGATATCACTTAGTTCTTTATATCTTGCTAATATTTCAATTACTTTTCGAGCAACATTATAGTGTTCTTCACCAACAATTGCAGGCTCTAAAGCAGTTGAAGATGAGGCTAAAGGATCAACTGCTGGGTAAATACCTAAAGCAGCTGTATTACGGTCTAGTACTGTTTTGGCATCTAAATGTGAAAATGCTGTTGCAGGAGCAGGGTCAGTTAAATCATCTGCTGGAACATAAATTGCTTGAACAGAAGTAATAGAGCCATCTTTAGTGGAAGTAATTCTTTCTTGTAGTTGTCCCATTTCAGTAGCAAGAGTCGGTTGATACCCAACCGCACTAGGCATACGACCTAACAAAGCGCTAACTTCACTACCAGCTTGAGTAAATCTAAATATGTTATCAATAAATAGAAGGACATCGCTATGTTTTACATCGCGGAAATATTCCGCCATTGTTAACCCACTTAAGCCAACTCTCATTCTTGCTCCTGGTGGCTCATTCATTTGTCCAAATACAAGAGCGGTTTTATTTAATACCCCAGAGGCTTTCATTTCATTATATAAGTCATTACCTTCACGGCTTCTTTCACCAACTCCAGCAAAGACACTGATACCACCTTTTTCATTAGCGATATTATTCATTAATTCTTGAATCAAAACTGTCTTACCAACACCCGCGCCACCAAATAAACCAATTTTACCACCTCTAACATAAGGGCAGAGCAAATCAATTACCTTAATTCCCGTTTCAAAAACTTCGGTTTTAACAGCTTGATCTTTAAACTTTGGAGGTTCGCGATGAATAGGCATTCTTTTAGCTTTTTTAAGTTCAGTATCGTCTAGTCCATCAAGTGGTTCACCAAGAACATTAAAGATTCTCCCTAATGTTGCTTCTCCAACAGGAACTTCTATTGCTTTTTCTGTCGAAATTACTGGCATTCCACGAACTAATCCTTCAGTTGGACCCATCGAAACAGCTCTGACTTTATCGTCCCCAATATGCTGTGCAACTTCTAAAGTAAGCTCATTCCCACTAGGTAAAGAAACCTTTAAAGCAGTTAATAATTCTGGCAAATGCTGATCAACAAAACTAACATCAACAATTGGTCCCACTACTTGAATGATTTTTCCTTCGACAACATTTTTCATACGTTACCTCCTATAGTGCTTCACTAGCACCAACAATTTCTATAATTTCTTGCGTAATAGCGGCTTGTCTAGCCTTATTAAATTCTATTTGTAATTTATCCAATAATTCTTCGGCATTATCTGTAGCGTTTTCCATTGCATTACTACGTGCAGCGTGCTCACATACTTCGCTTTCAAGTAAGCGTGAATATATTGCAGTATTTAAATACATAGGCGCAACAGAATCAAATAGTTTTTGAGGAGAAGGTTCTAGCAATGGTCCATAACCTACCTCATTATCTTCTCCAAACGATATATTTAAAGGTAAAAAACGATACATTTTTGGAATAAAAACAATCGGATTGTTAAAGCTTGAATATATTAAATAGATATTCTTGTAATTACCTTTAACGTATTGATCAATTAAAAATGATGTAATCTCTTTTACAATCTTTTCATCTTTAATGGATGAATAGGAGGAGAAGGTATCAATCTTATTAAAGTCTTTATTTGCATAATGGATAATACCTTTATTTCCTAAAATAATAGCGTCATCGTTTTCTTTTATATTCGCATCCACTGCTTTAAAGATATTTGTGTTATATGCTCCACATAGTCCTAATGAGGAAGATACGATTACATATAAATCTTTTGCAGCTTTTTCATTTATATTTAATAGCGGTGATTTCACCTTACCCGCAAATCTAAATATCTCATTACAAGTACTTTCAAGTGCGTTTAAATATTCCCTATAGGAAAGCATCTTGTTTTTATTAGCCTGAAGTTTGACTGTAGAAACAAGTTTCATCGCACTAGTTACTTTATAAGCACCAGTAACAGATTTAATTCTAGATTTAATCTTGGTAATGTTTTGTCCCATTATTTAATATAATCTTTCTTAAATACTTTGAAGAATTCATCAATATTCTTATCAAGTCTATTTTCAATTTCTTTAGTTAAGTTCTTTTCGTTATTAATTAAATCGATTAGAGCTTTATCTTTGTTAACTAAATATTTATAACCATCATTTAGTATGGTTCTAACTAACTTAGGTTCAAATTCATCAAGATAACCTTTTTTGGCAACATATAAATCATAGATTTCATGATCCATAGTTTTAGGTTCATATTGACCTTGTCTTAACACTTGAAGTAGAACTTCACCATGTTTAAGAATTTTTTGTGTTGAACTATCTAAGTCACTACCAAATTGTGAAAATGATTTCATTTCATTAAAGTTAGCTAAATCTATTTTTAAGGAACTAGCAACTTTTTTCATAATCTTAGTTTGTGCCGCTCCACCAACACGAGAAACGCTAAGACCTGCGTCAATAGCAGGGCGTTGTCCAGCGTTAAATAAATCAGTAACTAAGAAAATCTGTCCATCAGTAATACTAATTACATTTGTTGGAATATAACTAGAGATATCACCTGATTGAGTTTCAACGATTGGTAAAGCTGTAATAGAGCCACCACCATTTTCTTCGTTTAATTTACACGCTCTTTCAAGTAGACGAGAATGTAAATAGAAGACGTCGCCAGGGTAAGCTTCTCTTCCTGGGGAACGTTTAAGTAATAAAGATAAAGCACGATAACTAACAGCGTGTTTGCTTAAGTCATCATATACGATAAGTACATCTTTACCTTGATGCATAAAATACTCTGCTAACGCGCAGCCCGCGTAAGGAGCAACGTAAAGTAGAGGTGCTGGTTCACTAGCAGTAGCAGCAAAAACAGCAGTATATTTATCACATCCAAAGGATTTTAATTTATCAACGATTTGAGCAACAGTAGAGTTCTTTTGTCCGATTGCGACATAAATACAGATGACATTTTTATCTTTTTGATTGATGATTGTATCAATCGCTAAAGCGGTTTTACCAGTTTGACGATCACCAATAATTAATTCTCTTTGTCCGCGTCCAATAGGAGTGATCGCATCAATCATAGTAATACCAGTTTCAAGTGGTGTATCAACACTTTTACGTGTCATAACTCCAGGGGCAATGACTTCAATTGGTCTAGTCTCTTTAGTTTTAATATCACCTAGCCCATCAATTGGTTGTCCTAAAGCATTAACTACTCTTCCAAGCATTGCTTCTCCAACTGGAACTTCCATAACTTTACCAGTACGTTTGACTTGGTCTCCTTCTTTAAATAAAGAATCATCACCCAACAAAACAACTCCGACATGTTCACTTTCTAAATTCATAACCATGCCATAAATGTCATTAGGGAAAATTAATAATTCCCCAAGCATTGCTTTAGTTAATCCATATACTAAAGCGATACCATCACCAACAGAGATTACGCTTCCAACATCAGAAGCATCAACCTTATGTTGATAGGCTTTAATTTCTTCTTTAATTAAGGAACTAATTTCATTTGCATTTATTTTCATAATGTAGCCCTACTTTCTTAATAATTCAGATTTCATCTTTTCAAGATGATACTTAATGGAATCGTCATAGATATGGTCGTTGATTACCACCTTGACTCCACCAATAAGATTAGGATCGATTACTGGTATTAGTTCCACTTCACTATGTTCGATTTCACCAATACTTTTTGTAATCTTTGTTAACGTAGTTTCATCAAGTTTAATTACAGAGTATATTAATCCTTCTTTCACTCCACGATATTCATTCGCTAAAGAATTATAACTAGTTAAAATATTCATTAACTCATTAACACGATGATTTTTAACTATTACTTTAAGTAAACCAACAATGTTAGGATTAAAATCTTTTAATGTTCTATCAATAATAGAGAATCTTTCATTTAAAAGTAAAAATTCACTAGAAAGAACAAATAAAAATTCTTCATTACTAGTTAATATCTTCTTTAATTCTTTTACCTCAAGTTGCCAAGCTTCCACTTGGTTAGTTTCAAGAGCAATAGAATATAACGATTCAGCATATCTTAGAGCGATTTCGTTCATATTATCTCTTTAACTCCTTGATAAAGTTTTCCGCTAAACGAGCATTATCTTTTTCGTTAACTTCTCGTTTAAGGATTTCACTTGAGGCACTTAGCGCAAGAGAAACCATTTCTTTTCTAATTTCTTCTTGGGCTTCTAATTTAGATTGCTCAATATCTCTTTGAGCTTCATTTTTCATTGCAGAAATTTCAAGTTTAGTTTCGGTAATGACATTTTCTTTGATTTTAAGAGCGTCCTTTTCAGCAGCAAGTAGAATTTCTTGCGCTTTCTTTTTGCTCGCTAATATAGCTTCTTCGCTAGCTTTTAAATTAGCATTTGCTTTTGCGTTATTAAGCTCACTATTTTTGATATTGTTATCAATAAAATCTTTACGAGCATTAATAATCTTCTTTACCGGTTTATAGGCAAAGATAATTACAGCAATAATTAACACTACTAGTGCTAAAAGTTGCGTAAGAAAAGAAACTGGATTAGTTGTAATCTTTGAAATATAGTCATCTTTACTTGGTAGTTCTGCCAATAAATATGAAAACATGTTTTAGCCTCCTTTACTTCGCAACAAATAAACACAAAATAGCAATTAATAATGCATAAATAGCGGTTGTTTCAACTAACGCACAAGCTAAGATCATAACTGTACGAAGTTTGCTATACATCTCAGGATTACGAGACATACCATTGATACATCTAGTACAAACCCAAGCTTCACCGATAGCACTACATCCAACTGTTACCATTGCAATTGCAGCAGCCATAGCATTTGTCATACTAATTTCCTCCTTTCATCATCAAATCTTCTATATCTTCTTCTGGAGCTTCTTGAGCAATATTAATCATTGTCAAAAAGATAAATATTGTCGTTTGAATTAATCCAGAGAACAAATCAAAATAACAGTGCAATACTGGGGTAATAAATGGCGCTAAAAATACTTCACCCCACTGACCTAAACCAGAAAATATCGCTCCACTTGCACTTTGAAGAGCGTAATATACAATCGACATTAATGTCGAACCTGCTAATGCATTCCCTAAAATACGAAGGGTCATTGATAATAATGGAGCCCACATCGAAATTAAATTAATTGGTAAAAACACAGGGAAAGGTTCAACATAACGTTTAAAATATCGAAATTTTGTATACTTTACACTTGTCGCGTGAATTAACGCGAATGTTACAAGTGCTAAAGATAATGGGACTGCCAAATTAGTAATAGGAGAAGGTAGTCCAGTTAAACCAAAAATAAAACTTAGGAACAAATATACGGCGATAGCCATAATAAAGCCACCAAATCCCTCAAAACGCTTGCCCATCATTGATTCAACTAAATTATCAAAAAATTCGACACCAACTTCCGCTAAGAAAAGTAGTCCATGATGTCTTTTAAGTGGATCGGCAAAATGCGCTTGAATACATATAATAATAGATAAAATCAAAATAATTCCCATCACTATCAGTGAAGAGATTACTTCATCTTGTAAATTAGTTGATGTAAACCTCGCAATTAACTCATCCATAATTAACTGTTCTTTATTTCTTTTTTATCGAGTAAAAACAAAATTACAAAAATGATAATTACTGCTGTATAACCACCTACAACCGCAAATATGTTTATTACATGTACATTCGCGTAGTAATATAAAAAACCAAGACCAATAAGTGAACCACCTAAAACAAATAATCTAATAATGTTAGCGGCCATTAACCATATTGAATCTTTGTTCTTAAATTCAATTATGCCAGTCATCAAATATAATAAAGCCCCTAGGCCTAATCCTACGACTATACCTAAAGGGACTTCAAAGTTATTATTGATAAAAAAGTAAAGAGAAACCAATGTTGTTAGGATCATTAATACAACAGACCAAACAACTATTTTGAAGTAGATGTTTAGAGAGCAATATTTCCTAATCATTATTTAGTAACTAAAACTTTCTTCCAGCAAGCGACTTTAGCGACACCTTGTTCACAATCAAGTGTAACTCCACCATTGATTAATGGACGGAGATAATCTCTAAATTTATCGCTCATTCTTGTTTTATCAAACATGAAGTCTGGTGTAATTTTGCTTTCAGCATTAGCGACCAAACTTAAATCAGCAAGTTTGTAATCAATATGATATGGTGCGTTTGATGTACGGGTAAAGATAATCATTTTGCCTGTATATCCTTTTAAAGCAGCTTGAACTGCAATGCTTCCAGTATTAATAGCTTCGTTTCTATCAACAGCAGAAACAAATACTGGACACGCCCTTTGCATTAATGAAAGTTCAATTGCTCTAGTTGGTAAACCAAGTTTTTCTTCCACGACTGAACATAAATAAGCAGCAGTACCACCAAGTTGAGCATGGCCAAAGCCATCAACACGAACATTGCTCATATCTCTTTCAACCTTGATACCTTCAGAGATAGCAACCATCGCATAACCATGTTGATCAAATGCTTCTTTAACATCATTTAAGAATTCTTCAGTATTAAATGGATTTTCAGGTAAATAGAATAAATGTGGTCTTGTATCTTCAGGAAGCAAATCAGGAGCGGCAGTTAACCAACCAGCATTACGTCCCATAATTTCAACTATGAACACTTTACCAACTTTGAAACATTGAGCATCTTTAGCGAAAGCATTAATTGTGTTAATAACAAATTTAGCGGCGCTTGGGAAACCTAATGAGTGATCAGTACATGCTAAGTCATTATCAATAGTTTTTGGAACACCAATAACTTTGATATCAAGATTGAGTTCTTTGCATAAAGATGAAATCTTATAGCAAGTATCCATTGAATCATTACCACCATTGATGAAGACGAATCCAATGTTATATTT
Organism: Bacilli bacterium; assembly: GCA_045615545.1. Classification (GTDB taxonomy): domain Bacteria; phylum Bacillota_I; class Bacilli_A; order RFN20; family CAG-826; genus SIG220. The sequence continues at coordinate 26,254 of JAZLFA010000040.1, forward strand.
CTTTAAGTTAGAAATAATTTGCATATAAATTGGATCATGAATATCTTTAGGTAATTTTCTTCTAGTTGTACCTAAAATTGATCCAGGTGTTTGAAGTAATAATTCAATTTGCTCATCACTTTCAGCGTTGATATCAATAATTTTATCTTCTATAAGACCTTCAATACCGTTCAATGAGCCATAAATATTACCAATTTTATCGAGGTGTTTTCTTGCTTCTTTAATCGCACCATATAAAGAGGTGTTAATGACAGAAGTAGGTCCACCTGACTGAATATAAATCATATTTTTCATAAAAAATATTTCCTCTTTTCTTTCTTATGATACCTAATATTCTAAGAATATTCAATGTAATTACATTAATAAATATAAAAGTAGAATATTTGATTAATTTCTTATTTTGGTAGATAATGAAGGCGTAAGATATTCATAATCTTAAGAGGTGTGGCTATGTCATTCACAATTACTTTAAATAACAAAAAAAATACTTATGAAAAACCAACGAGCATCCTTGATATTGTTGGAAATGATCGAAGCATTATATGCGTGAGAGTAAACAATCGTGTACGTGAACTCACATATGTAATAGATCAAGATGCAGAGATTGTTCCTTTGACGTTCAAAGATAGAGATGCAAAACCATGTTATGAAGCAAGTTTAAGATATCTTGTTGCGATGGCAATGTATCGTATCAATCCTGAAATAAAGATTAGATTTTCCTATAACGTTTCTCGTTCCATCTTTATGCAAATCTTAAACCCAAAAGTGGTCGCTACTACTCACTTAGTAGAACAAATCAAAGAAACAATGAGGCAAATCATTGAACAAGATATTCCATTAACAAGAAGAATTGTTTCAAAAGAAAAAGCAGAGAAAGTATTTGCAAAATGGGGTTATCAAGATAAAATCGATATTTTAAAATATCGTCCAGAAAAAACCTGCCATATTTATTCATGTGCAGAATATGAGAACTATATGTATAACAGAATGGTTCCTTCTACAGGATACATAAGAGAATGGAATATATTCTTCTATCCACCGGGAATCATTATTCAATATCCACGTCCAGATAGTAATGGCACCATTCCACCTTTCGAAGATGCCCCAACATTTGGTAAAACATTAAAACGCGCTCATGAACAAGCAAAAATCACAGGCGCAGATAGTGTCGTTGGTATCAATAGAAGATTAGAAGAAGATGGGGAGATTGATTTAATTTCTCTTTCAGAAGCTAACCACGCTAGACAATTAACAGAATTAGGTGAAATGATTAGTAGCGATATTGAAAATATCAAACTTATCTGTGTTGCTGGTCCTTCTTCAAGTGGCAAAACCACATTTGCGAATAAACTTAGAATCGAACTATTATCAAGAGGCATCCGCCCAATTCGTATTTCATTAGATGATTATTATTTACCAACAGAACAAATTCCTTTTGATGAAAAAGGTGAAAGAGACTTCGAATGTATTGAAGCTCTTGATATCGCTAAATTTAATGAAGATATGCGTGATTTAATTTCTGGTATCAGTGTCGATTTACCAAGATTTGACTTTGTAACCGGTAAGCGCGTATACGATAGGCATGTACAATTAGGTGAAAATGAACCAATCATTATCGAAGGTATCCATGCATTAAACGATAGAATGACAAGAGAAATTCCAAGTCACCAAAAATTTAAAATATTTATCGCACCACAAGCACAAGTAAGTATTGATAATCACAATCCATTAAGTATTACCGATTTAAGGTTATTAAGAAGAATCGTTAGAGATTATCAATTCCGTAATAGCAGCGCGATTGAAACTCTCTCCATGTGGAACAATGTCCGCTTAGGAGAATTTAAGTGGATTTATAAAACACAAGAAGGCGCGGACTTTGTCTTTAATTCCTTCTTAAATTATGAATTATGTGTTATGAAAAAACACGCAATGCCACTACTTGAAGAAATAGATCGAGAAAACATCTATTTCCCAGTCGCAGAAAGATTAATAAGAATGCTCAAATTCTTCGAAGACGTTGATGATAAATGGGTGCCATGTAACTCACTTATTAGAGAGTTTATCGGAGGCAGCTGTTTCGCTGATGTTTGATAAAAGAAAAGCCTAACAATCAATTGTTAGGTTTTTTCCTTTCTTCTTGCCAATGTACAAATGCGCTCAATTCGCGTTTATGTATACTCATTAATTGCGATAGATATACATCACGCATATGCTTATATCTCACTGTCTGTTCTTCGTTAACTTTATTCGCTAAATGACGAGTAAAGATTTTTTCTAATCTAAAGAAGGATTCGTATAAAACAAGCAAAGAAACATAATGGAAATATTGAGAATTAGAATAAATTAATATTGGAGTGCTATGAATCAATTCACTGCTAGAAGAATATTGTTTGTTATATTGTTCAAGTCCTGCTAGTTTTTCCACTCCATCTCTAAAGTTAAGGAAGTTATATTGTTTAAAGTCATCTATCGCATATAGCCATCCATATTCGATATATTTTTTCATATCTTTGCTCTTTAAATCATGTTCTTTCATTCCGGCTTTAATTTCTTTAAAGATTTCATCTGTTTTAGGATTAGGTTCTTCATTCATATTAAAGACAATTCCATATTTCATATGTTTTAAATATGACTTAATTGCCACTTCGCCATATTTATCTAAAATAATTAAAGTGCATTCACATTCGTGAAGTGTTCTCCATAAGGAGAAAGCTTGACTTTGGAAACCATCAACAAGTAAAGATAACACACTTCTTGCAATACTAATTGATTTGACCAATAAATCACGAATAAGAGTTGTATTTGGATCGTTTCGAGAATATTGATTCAAAATATTGAGCATGAAATTTAAATATAAATTCAAAGACGAAATGGTTGGTAAATATTTATTTGTAAATTTATTCTCTGAATAATTAAAGAATGAAAGAGTTAAGTATTTATCCGCGGCAACACTAGATATTTGCGATGCGACATCTTCTTTTTGTTTCATTTCGTTACGCTTAGCTTCACTTAATGGTCCAAATATATAAATATATTCGCCAATTAAATAATTGATTAAATCATAGTGATTAACATTAGAAATTGATTTAAATACGCCGGTTTCAGAAAGTTGATAAATTCCATCTAACGCATCTAGGTAACAGTTATATAAATATGTCGCGTCAACAAAAGATGGAACTTTAAGTTCTTCTAAACCTTTTTTGAATAGTTCAAGCGCAATTTTTTCCATTATTTAAACATCCTTGTCGCATTGACGGCTTTTTTCCATCCTTCATAAAGTTTATCAATTTCATCTTTATCCATTTTTGGTTCATAAATTGCTTGGTAACAATGAATCTTTTTAATTTCATCTAAGGAGTTATAAAATCCACTGCATAGACCAGATAAATAACAAACACCTAACGCTGTTGTTTCTAAACATGTAGGAAGTTTGATTGAAGTATTTAAGATATCACTTTGGAATTGCATCAAGTATTTATTCGCTGTTGCGCCACCATCAACTTTAAGAGAATTTAAGCACATACAGGCATCTTTCCCCATTGCTTCAAATACATCTTTACATTGATACGCAATTGAATCTAATGATGCTCTAACAAAATGATTTCTGTTACTACCGCGAGTTAAACCAAAAACAGCACCGCGAGCATCATCGTCCCAATAAGGAGTTCCAAGACCAACAAAAGCTGGTACCACATATACTCCGTGCGCGCTCTTACACGCGTTAGCACGCTCTTCGCTTTGGCCACTGTCATCAATCATTTTCATTTCATCGCGAAGCCACTGCACTACTGCACCACCAATAAACACCGATCCTTCTAAGGCATAAGTAACTTTATCTTTTATCTTCCAAGCTACAGTTGTTAATAATCCTGTTTCGCTTCCAATAGGTTTATCACCGGCATTCATTAACAAGAAGCAACCAGTGCCGTAAGTACATTTACAATCGCCAATATCAAAACATGTTTGGCCAAATAAAGCAGCTTGTTGATCTCCAGCCACACCACAAATAGGTATCTTTCCTTCATCAATTTTAAAATCACCAAAGTGATAGCTTGATGGTTTTACTTCAGGAAGCATACACATTGGAATGTTAAATAAATCACACAATTGTTTATCCCAACTCATCGTATGAATATTAAATAATAAAGTACGGCTGGCATTAGATACATCGGTTGCAAAAACTTTACGTCTTGTTAATTTATAAATTAACCAGCAGTCGATTGTGCCAAACATTAATTCGCCATTTTCTGCTCGAGCTTGTCCATTTGGAATATGGTCAAGAATAAATCTAATCTTACTAGCAGAAAAATATGGATTAATTAATAAACCAGTCTTTTCTTTGATAAAATCTTTTTTATCGCTTAATTGTTCGCATATTGAAGCAGACTGACGAGATTGCCAAATCACTGCATTATAAACAGGCATACCAGTATCTTTTTCCCATACCACCGCCGTTTCTCTTTGATTAGTAATGCCAATAGAATCAATATCTTCACTTGTAATATTAGCAACAATACTAATTTCCGCAATAACATCTAAAACTGATGAAATAATTGTGTTAGCGTCAGATTCGACCCATCCTGGATGTGGAAATAAACACTTAACTTCACGTTGAGCTTTGTAACAAAGTTTGCCATTATGGTCAAATAGAATGGCTCTAGAAGAAGTTGTACCTTGGTCAATGGCTAAAATGTATTTTTTCATTTAACACCTCTAGTTTTAAATAATCTTTCAACATCACTAATTTCTTTTGCGATATCTTTGCTTAGCACTTCCGCTCCCGCTTCCGTAACTAAAACATCATCTTCGATACGAACACCAATGCCTAATTCTTTAAAATATAGGCCTGGCTCAACTGTAATTACATTTCCAACTTCAAGTGGACGAGAACGATCACCACAATCATGAGTATCTAAACCAAGGAAATGTGAAACATTATGATAATAAACGGTTCTAATATCATCTTCTTCTTTTAATAAGCCTACCTTAACACATTCATTTTTTAATAATTCTGAGGCATACTCTTGTAAATCTTTAATAGTAAGACCAGGGCGAATATATTCGATAACACCTTTATTGCAATTTAAAACAGCTTGATAAACCTTTGTTTGTAAATCGTTAAATTTACCATTTGCAGGATATGTACGAGTAATATCAGCACTATAACCTTTATGAGCAAACCCTAAATCAAATAAAACTAGATCATCATTACTTACTACATCATTTTGAATTTGAACTGGGTAATGTAATACCACAGCATTTTTACCACTTGCACAAATAGTAGAAAATGATAATTCACTACGATCATGGCAGCGGCCAAAAAATTCAAAGCGATCAGATAGTTCATACTCTTTAATACCTGGTTTAAGATTAGCGATTAGATTTAATAAACCAAGATTAGTTAAATCGATTGCTTTTTTTATGCAATCTACTTCATAATCACTCTTTTTTAATCTAAGCATTGTGATGAATGAATAAATATCGCCAACAGTAATGTGCGGATATTTATCTTCAATTTCCTTTTTAAATTCAATGGTAGATTTTTGTTTTCCGACTTTTATTTCAGGAGTTAAATCTAAATATAAAGAGCGAATTGATCCATATTGGTTATTATCTTTAGCTAAAGCTAATTCAAGCATAGCGTCAAAATCTCTTGTGGAGTAAATACTTGATATATTACTTAATTCTCCTGCTTCTAATATTGAAAGGGTTTTGCCATACCATTTTTCATAAACAGGATTATATTCATCGATAAATAAATATGTTTTCTTTACACCAACACCCTTAACAAGCATAAGTATTGAGTGTTCTTGTTCAATGTTTGTGAGATAAAAGAAATGACGGTTTGCTAAAAACGGTAAAGATTCATCTTCGCTAGCAACCTTTGCGTGTCCGGCAAAAAGAATAGCGACGCTATTTTCATCCATCAAATCGAATAACTCATTACGACGTTTAATATTTTCTTCCATAATTAATCCTCTACAAATTCCGCAATATTAATTACTTCCACCCCTGCTTGAACATAGGTTCTAAGTAGGCGAGATGCACCTAAAAGCACTCCACCAAAATATCTTACTACAAAAATAACAGTATTATTGATATCTTTTTTTAAAAGTAATTCCAATAATGGTCTTCCAGCTGTTCCTTTTGGTTCCCCATCATCACAAGATTTTGATAATTGCCCAATACGATAGGCATAAACAATATGTTTGGCTTTACGATGCTCTTTTTCAAGTTCTTTCAAAATAGTCTTGAAATTATCTAAATTTTCTAAAGGCATTAATATTGCAACAAACTTTGATTTGCTAACTTCAATTGTGTGAGAATATGTTGAAAGACACTTTTTCATATTAATTAGTTACTTTTGTAACATAATTATAGTATATTAGAACCAAGGATTGTTCGCAAATGTTCTTTAAAGAAAAGAAATGTGAAAGCTGTGGTGAGCATTATGATGAAATGCTCGACTTTTGTCCTAAATGCAAAACCAACAATATTGATAAGCAAACCAATGATAATATGACTTGGCTTCCAGTCAAAATACAACTATTCAATTTTTTAATTGGTTTTATCGGCTTAAACATTATTGTTGTTATCTTTACTGTGATTTTATCTAGCCTATATAGTAAGGATGAAGTTTTAGCGATGGCGTTAATTAATTCTTTATCGTATTTAGCTACTTTTTTAGCTTTGCTATTCTTAAATTTTAGAAGCGGAATAAAAGAATTCTTTATTAGCCATTTTAAAGATAAATCTTCCTACTTTTATGGCGTTATTGGAGGGATAATTATTATCTTAGTCGGATATATATTATCCTTAATTGCCTCAATACCATTCCCAAATGATACAAGCGGTAATCAAGTTGCCGCTGTAAACATGGTAAATAGGCTCCCACTAATTTCTATTATTGTTTTAGGAATTATGGGTCCAATTGTCGAAGAACTTGCTTATCGAGTAGGATTATTTAATTTACTTTGTCGTACAAAGATATGGATTGCTTATCTGCTTGAAGCAGTATTTTTCGCTTTATTACACTTTGATTTCACCGGTAATATATTATTAGAATTAATTAATTTACCATCTTATTTATTTGCAGGATTAGCATTATCTTATATTTATAAGAAATATGGGCTAGGCGCCAGTATTACTGCCCACGTTATTAATAATGTATTTTCGATTTTAAGTATCATAATCGCAATTAATGTATGAGGAAATATCAGTTTTGTAATTCATTTATATTAAAATTAATCGCCTTTGGTTTTATGACCTTAGATCACCTAGGTGTCATTTTAGATATTTTCTTTAATATTGGAGCGCCAGGTAACTCATTAAATTGGATATATGTAATGCTACGTATATTGGGACGTATAGCAATGCCTCTATTTGCCTTTATGGTTGTGGAAGGTGTTAGATATACCAAAAACTATAAAAAATACGCATTAAGATTGGGAATAATGGCGATTCTTATAAGTGTTGTTTTATGTGTTTGCCAATTTGTACCAAGTCTAGGTATGACAGATCTAGCTAATCAAGGTAATATATTTTTAGATTTATTATTAGGTAGTTTAGCAATTTATCTTTTAGATAATAAAAAAGTATCAATCAAACTATTAGCCCTTCTTCCACTAGCAATTTCAATATTAAGTTATGCCGCTAAAGGGATGGAAATGGCAAGAATGGGCGAGCAATTATGGTTCCCTAAATTCTTAAGATTACAATTTGATTGGATGTCTGTTGGATTAATTATTGGCTTTTATTTTGCTAGATTCTTCACCACTCAATACTTTATTAGCCAAGAAAATAAAACCGGCTTAAAGTGTGAGTATGTTGAGGGAACACCAATCTATCAAACCGCGAATAACCTCTTCTCAATATTGTTCTTATTTATTGTTAGTATTTTATACTATCTTGGAAAATATATCGCACCTAATATCCAATTCTATGATCTCGATATTCAGTTAGCAATGTTAATGGCGGGATTATTTATCTTAGTTTATAACGGTAAAAGAGGATATAACGCAAAATGGTTCCAATATGGAAGTTATCTATTTTACCCAGTACATATTTTAGTGTTATATGCTATTGTATATTTGTGTTCACTAATTCACTAAGGAGAATTTTATGATTATCGAAGTAAAAACATTTGAAGAATTTTCTAAATATAGTCAATACGGTAGAGTTTTAGTTGATTTCTTTGCTACTTGGTGTGGTCCATGCAAAATGCTAATGCCTGTCATTGAAGAAATGGAAGAAGAAGGATTATTTGATGAAGTCAAAGTCCTTGAGGTTGATGTAGATAGACTAGGCGAAGTAGCGGCCAGATTTGATATTCAAGCAGTTCCAACTCTTATTTATATGGAAGAAGGAGACGAAAAGAAACGCTCACTTGGTTATCAGAATAAAAATCAATTAATTAACTTTATTAGTAAATAATTTGATATTTTTACTCATCTTGTTATATAATCGTTAAGCACAATGCAGGTGTAGTTTAATGGTAGAGCATCAGCCTTCCAAGCAGATTACGCGGGTCCGATTCCCGTCACCTGCTCCAATTGCTTAATTAGAATGATTGAAAAACATCATTCTTTTTTTTACAATTTTAGATATGAATTACGAAATAGTAGTTGCTAGTTCAAATAGGCATAAAGTTCAAGAAATAAGGAAGATTTTATCTCCTCATAAAATGACTGTTTATGGACTATGTGATTTAAATATTGATGAAAAAGAAATCATTGAAGATGGAAGTAACTACCAGGAGAACGCATTTATCAAGGCTAACGCGTACGCGCATGAATTCAATAAACCAATTATCGCTGATGATTCAGGAATTGAAATTGATGCACTAAATGGTAAGCCTGGTCTAGAATCAGCGCGTTTTGCCGCCTCAATGGGTGGTCATGATAAGGCAATTGAATACATAATCGAACGAGTTAAAGCAACAGGGATAAATACTGCTAGATTTATTTGTTCTATTGTTTTAATTAACGAAGAAAATAAACCATTAACTTTTGAAGCAGTTGTTAATGGTCACATATCATTAGCACCAAAAGGAAAAGAAGGATTTGGTTATGATCCAATATTTATTCCTGATGGATTAGATAAAACATACGCTGAATTAACAGAAGAAGAAAAAAATAAACTTTCCCACCGCGGAAAAGCTTTATTAAAATTAATTACCTATTTAAAAATAAATCAAAAAATTATCTAAGCCAAAATTGTTACAGCTAACAAACCAAATACAATTAAGAATTCGCCGAGTAAATAGGAGAGCATGATATAAAAGTCTCTCCTTTTTACATCCTTTGCAAATGTAGTAATTGAAAGGATAGTATCACTAATAAAGAAACTAGCGTAGCCAATTGCCATTAATATACCAGGGAGTGGTTTTGCGGTATTATCAACTGCGAGCATAATGCCAAAGGCTAGACCTGTTAATAAAATCATCATGTAGAAATTACCAGGTAAAGCTAATATACCACACATTTTCTTTGTTAATGGATAAATTAAGAAAGCAAGGGCCACTAGCGCAATTGGAACAACAATATAAGCAATATAATTTATTTGATATGAAAGAGATAATATTGCCTGCGCTATGTATAAGAAATGGCCACCCAAAAATACGAAAGTACCAAAAGCAAAACAAATCTTGTTATGTTTAAATAGCATAAATATATCGCCAATTAATCCAAGTATTGCGCCAACATAAATAAGAGGTTTACTAGGAACAAGGATAATGGCAGCTATAATAAGCATCAATAAACAAAATGGTTTAGTAATTGCTCTTAGTTTTTCGTTTTCTTTATAACAAAAGAATAGATGCACCAAAGAAACTACACCAAAAAGGATAAGAAATATTAATCCAGGAACATTCATTACTTTAATTTTAAATTAAGTTTTAAATAAAATAAATTAATTTAGCTAAATTATTTCTTTATACAAAAATAAGAGGCAGGAAATCTATACTAAATCTATAACCTACAATATTTTATTTATATTTATGGGTAATAATAGTAAAATAATTTTATGAACATAAATTTAAGCAATGCTGATCAAAAACAAGTTAATAAACTTTTAGAAGTAAAAGAAAATAACATCACTATCGCAAATTTACTTATTGATATTTGTTTAATTAGGGATGATGAATTTTATAAACAAATTAAGTTTAATTTTGTAAAAAATAATAGTTTGGCTCTTGCGGTATTAGATACATTACAAATTGATATAAACGAACCAACAAATAAAAAACTTGTTGATGAATATTTAGCAAATGCATTTTTGTTTTTAGATATTTCAAAATACGAGCAAAATCCATATAATTTAAGCGTAAAACCCCAACAATTTAAAAATAAATCTTATGAATTGTGTTATGAAAAATATCCAGCGTATTCATTTTTTCCATTAGATGATATTAAGTTATTTGGAAATAAATTTCTGGAATGCTCAAGCATTGGAACGGTTAATAAAGAATATAAATATTTATGTTTAAAAAAGAATAATGAAATTTGGATGTGTATTACACCAAATGAAATTAATACGATGGATAATTTTATCTCTGAAGCAAATGGTAATGTATTAACGTACGGGCTTGGTTTAGGTTACTTTTCATTTATGTGCGCTATAAAAGAAAATGTCAAAACCGTAACAGTAATCGAATCAGATAAAACAATCATTAATTTATTCTTAACCTATATTTATCCATTTATTCCAAACAAAGAAAAAATAAATATTATTAACAACGATGCTTTTGCTCACTATCAAAATATTAAACAAGGGGAATATGATTATTGTTTTATTGATATATGGCATGACGCTAATGACGGGGTTATTTCATTCATTAAATTTAAAAGCATGGAACATAATTATTTATTAACTAGATATTGGATTAACGAATCATTATATGCAATGGTAAGAAGATGTTTATTAACAATTATTGAAGAGCAACTTAATGGTGTTAATCCATCAATATATTCAAAAACAAAAAATGACAATGATAGAGTAATAAATTACTTATATGAAAAAACAAAAACGATGTCACTTAATTCATATAAAGACATCGTTAATCTATTAACTAATAAAACAATTGATAAAATACTTAAATAACTTTGAAATGTTTTAAAGCTTTCTTTATTCCTTTACGATCAATTGGAGTGGTAACATAGAAAGCTTTTTCTTTTGCTTCTTCTCTACCATTGCCCATTGCAATACTATATTTAACCTCGTTAAACATATCAATATCAGGAATATCGTCACCAATACCCATAGCGTCTTCTTTAGAAAAACCATAGTAATCAAGTACAGCCTTAACACCTAATCCTTTATGATATTTACTTGGATAAATATCGCACCCCTCATCAAAGAAACGATAAAAATAAACAGGGAATTTATTAAAAGATTTATCGCTGTCTTGATGCGAGAAAAGAAGCATACTAGTAACTTCTTGGCCTTTATATTCTTCTATACGTGGTTTCTTTTCAACCCAATGTTCAAAGAAACGAATAGTAATATCACTTTCGGAAATTAAAAAAGCATCATCTGGTGTCATAATCTCTAATACGAGATTCTGCTTTTTTGCTATATCAATGATATCATTTACTATTGGATTAGGAATTACTTGTTTTAATACATATTTACCATCTGTATAGGCTAAACCACCATTTGTGCACACAAATCCATCATTATCAAGCTTATCTAAAACGCCAATACCTTTTAACGAACAATATGGTCTTCCTGTACACAAAACAATCTTCACTCCATTAGAGTGAGCTTCATTTAGTGCTTTAAGACCACTTTTACGGAAGCGCTTGGCTTTGTGATCATATAAAGTCCAATCTACATCTACAAATATTATTTTGATATTTGACTTATTCATTAATATTAAAGTGGTAAATCCTTCTTAATAAAATATTTGCTTCCAGCAAAAGCAAAGATAATTCCAACTAAAACCAAAATGCCAAATTCCCAAATCCAGTTATATGAAATAACATCGCTACCAAAGTTTGTTACAGCTTTTGAGAAAGATGCAATACTATCAGTATCAATCAAAGTATATAAAGTGAAGTAATTAAATACATTCATTGCTTGAACGCCAACACCAACACTAACGAATACTTTGTTGCCAAATAAACCTAAGATACAACATAAGAAACACAATACACAAACGCCACCACCAACAGCGATTGATTGGTTAGATTTGTTAAAGAATGCACTAGCACCAAAGCAAACACCAGTTAAAGCAAACATCGATAGGAAACTACCTAAACAATAAAGAGCTGATTTAAGGAAGAAATAATTAAACGGCGTTTCAACTTTTGCAGTTAAATTAACTATATAGTTAGCAATTGCACCAGTTCCTAAAGCTGCAATTGTAATAATTAAATACATTGCTGCTAAGCTAGCAACAATAAATAAATATTGAGTTCTAACAACTTTTTTTCTAGCAGTAGGAGTTGATAAAACATAGGCCATTGAACCATCACTAACTTGCGCTGCTAAAAGTTTATTAGCAACGATCATGACATAAATCATTGGTAAAAGGACACCAGCAATCTTATATATAAGATCGTTCATAATCGCATTTAAGTCTAATTGTGACATGACCTCAATACGCGAAAGAGAAAATCCCATTGTTTGTAATAAACCAAGAATTTGTAGCCAGTTCATATTTTCATCTTTTACATATTGTTGAACACTAGCAATATCAATATTTGTAAAGATTGCTTTTGTTCCAACCACTAAGTTAACGATGATAAATATAGCAGCGCTTCCAAGAGTGAGCACTAACCATAAAACCCAGTTAGCTTTAAACGACTGTTTAAATAAAGGCCAAGAGAAATATGATTTATGTTCTGGTTTAGAACTAATTGGTTCCATTACTGCTTCATTGTTCTGACTCATATTCGATTCCTCCTACAACATTTTCAATAAAGTATTTTTCAAGTGAATACTGCACCTCTTTAATTAATTTGATGTTATGTTTAGTTAATTCTCTAAACATGCCATCAGTTTTTTCTATCGGTACCCTAATTAAGTAACCGTAAAATTCAGGATATTTTTCTAAGACAATAATTTGACTTGTGTCGGCAGTGTCATAACTCTTTTTATCATTAAATGTAATGACATATTCTTTGAATGGTCGATTATGAATTTCATCCATATCGACAATGTCGATAATTTTTCCTTCTTTAATGAAAGCAACATAATCACATGTTTCTTCAAGTTCATCAAACATATGATTAGACATAATTATTGTTGTACCTTTTTCCTTTTCTTCTTTAATAATGTTAATAAATGATTCACGCATTAAAGGATCTAGTCCGGTAGTTGGCTCATCAAGCAAAACAATCTTTGGATGATGCATAAATGCCGCCACTAGAGCGGTTTTTTGTTTCATACCCTTACTCATACGTTTTAAGTTAGCGGTTGGATCTAATTGCAAAGCATTAATTATTTCTTCCGCTCTACTCATATCTGTAACATTAAGAAGTTCAGCTTGGCTTTTTAAAAACGCACTTCCACTTTCAACAGCAGGGAAAGCAATTTCTCCAGGGAGATAGCCAATAAATGGTTTAATTTTTTCACTATCTTTCCAAGCATCCATACCTTCAACAGTAACACTGCCTTCTTGAGGTTTTAAAAATCCCATGATATGACGAAGGGTAGTTGTTTTACCAGCACCATTAGTGCCACAATAACCTAAGGTTTTTCCACGAGGAACAATGAAGCTAACATCAAATATACCTCTACCTTTACCATAGTCTTTTGTTAAATGAGAGACTTTGATTGCGATATCTTCATCTTTAAAATCTAATAAGCTTTTCGCGTGCTCATATTTTTTAAGCTCTTCCATCTTAGCCCCTCCTATTTTTTATTACCAACAACACCAGAAAGACCGCCAAATTCTTTCTCTTCTTTATAGAAAGACATGAAATAGTCTTGTAATGTATATGGTTTTTCACCAAATGATCTCACCTTAAATCTGAGAACGGAATCGATGAAATCACTATATTGATTTACTTTAAATCTTACAAAAACAATATTACGTTTTGGATTTGTATTAACTACTTCAAATGGACATTTTGATAAATATCTTTCCATATTGTCATAATCTTTAAATTCCAAAACATATGTTTTGGTAGAAATATCTTTTACATCTTCAGCTCTAAAAGTTGAAACGTGTTTACCATCTTTAATAATAGAAATATTGTCACAAGTCGCATCAACTTCAGAGAAGATGTGGCTGGAAAGGAGAATGGTTTTTCCTCTTTTCTTTTCATCCACAATGAATTTGATGAATATTTGTTGCATAACAGGATCTAGTCCACTGGTAGGTTCATCTAATATTAAAACGTCAGGATCATTCATAAATGCTGCAACAACAGCGAGCTTACGTTTTTCACCTAACGACATACTTTTTACCATTGGAGATGGATCAAATTTAAATAAGCGAAGAAGATAATCTAATCTTTCTTGATTAACTTCGCCACGCATATCCTGCATCATCTTAATAAATCCCCAGCCATTTAATCCCATTGGAATATTTGGTTCACCAGGGAGGTAACCAACTTTTGCAAGAATCTTGTCAGTATTTCCAAAAGTATCAATTCCAAAGATTTTTGTGAAACCAGTTGTTGGTTTAGAAAAACCCATAATATGCCTTATGGTCGTAGATTTACCCGCTCCATTAGGACCTAAATAGCCATAACATTCACCTTTATGGACTTGAATTGAAACATCGAAAACACCACGGCCATAACCATAGTCTTTAGTCAAGTGACTAACTTCAATAACAACAGGTTCTTTTGAAAAATCCTTGCTCATATTATTCCTTTGTTAATTCAATAGGCACTAAGTGTGCAGCTCTAAATGTATAACTATATTGAGAGAAAAGTGGAGCAAAATTTTCATTCATTTCTTTTACTTCGTTAATATTATGTTTTTCATCTACAAGCGGGGCAGTACCAACTCTACTTTGAAAATCTTGATTTCCATCCGCACCAGGAAGATCACCACAGCCAGCAGGAAGTTCATCTTTCTTTTGCAAGTTATGAATAATTAAGTTATCGAATCTACCAGTTGAGTCATATGTTGGAATGATAAATAAACCATACCAACATAGTTGGAATAAGAAATCATTAAAACTAACAGGCATTGTGATTGAAATTTTATTACCGCTTAAAAATGCCACCAATATCGATTCAATAATAATTTCACTTAATTCAGAGCTTATCTCTGGAGGAAGAATCATCGAAAAAGCAGCAGTACCAATTCTCATTCGGTTACCTTTTCCGTTAGTTACTTTTTCATCAAGACTATAGTAAAGATGTAAATCTTCTTCACTAAAGAAGACGGAAAGAAGCTCTTTAATTTCATCAAAAGTTACTACATCAGAATTTAAAAGAGCTAAAATAGCGTTCGCAAGTAAATCAATCTTAGACATGGATGTTCCGCCAGTAAGAAGCGCAAAATCAAGCACTCTTTTTGTATTATATAAAGAAGGCACGCTTGAAGAGCTTGAAGGTGACTGACTACCGCTAGTAAGAGCAGGTTCAGCAGGAATCTCGTAGATTTCTTGTGTTAAATTTAAAGAAACACCAATTGTAGATTCAGGAGTGCTACCAAGCTTAAAGGAATATTTTCCATAAATGCTAGATGAACTACATGAAGTCAAAGCCATAAACGGAATGGCTAATAGAAGTAACATTTTTTTCAATTTCATAAATAAATACCTCCGGTAACTTTATAAATTAACTAGATTTTTTTAACAAATGTAACAACATTTTGATTATTAATACGTTCATACTTTATCTCATCAGTAAGTTTCTTACACATCAAAATGCCAAGACCACCAATATCGCGATCTTCAGCATGAAGAGTGATATCAGGATCTTCTTTTGCGAGTGGATCAAAAGCAAAACCAGAATCAATAATTTGATAGGTAAGCGAATTATCAACTAACTCAATAGAAATGTCACATTTGCCTTCTTTGTTTGGATAAGCAAATTTTGCAACATTAGTAAAAAGTTCTTCCACTACTATATTCATAGACATTAACACCTTCATCTCAACACCAAAAGATTCCAAAGTTTCTTCATTAAAAGATAAAACGTTTGGAAATTCATCTAATGATGCAATAAAAGATTGTTTTGCCATAAAACCACCATTATGAATAATCCTAGTAAAAATTGATATTCTTACTAGGCAAAATTCAAAATATAATTATCAACAATATTATTCAATATTGAGGATATAAGAGAAGCCAGTCATTTCAAAGATTTCTTTGATAGAATCACTGACATGAATAAGGTTCATTGTACCTTGTTTGCTCATTACTTTTTGAGCGCCTAAAATAACACGTAAACCAGCACTTGAAATATATTCAAGATTTGCGAAATCAAATGTTAAATGATTAATTCCAGGAAGTGATTGATTTAAAACAGTTTCAAGTTCTGGAGAAGTGACTGTATCAAGTCTACCAGTAATAGCAATTGTTAAACTTGTGTCATTTAATTTCTTTTCAATAGTCATAATTATTTCCTCTTTTTTTCTTTTCAATATTATAAATTGAAATTTATTATTTTTCTATTACTTTTTATCATATCAACATATTGAATCATTATTTATTGATCAATCGTAAAAATTACAAATAAAAAGCGTAACAAAGTTACGCATTTTAATTAAATGGCGGAGCAAGAGAGACTCGAACCCTCGCACCGGAAACCCGATCTACGTCCTTAGCAGGGACGCCCCTTCACCAACTTGGGTATTGCTCCAATAGTGCCCAATTATATTAACATAATTAGGCGAATTTAATAAATGTTTTTTAATAAGCTTTTGCAAATAATACAACTTTTGTTGCTTTTTTACCACAAACAGGGCATTTATCATCAAAGCCAATTTGATTAAATGGTATTGCTCTAGCAGTAGCTTGGAATTTATCTTTAATTGCTTTTTCACAAGCTTCATCTTCACACCACATGACTTTAGCGTATCCACCTTTGACATTTAGGATATAATCAAGTTCTTCCATGTTATGTGCTTCTGTAATGTGTTCGAGTAAATATTTATTTGCTTTGTCATACATTTCCTTATGAATAACGCTAAACAATTCTTTAACTTTATTTACCAACTCATCATAGCCACAGAATACCTTTTCTCCAGTGTTACGTTTAGCAAGAACGACTTGCTGTTTTTCGATATCTCTAGGACCAATCTCAAGTCTTAGTGGTACACCCTTCATTTCATATTCAGAGAACTTCCATCCTGGAGTCTTATCACTATCATCAATTTTGACCCTAATACCCGCGCTTGCGAGAACTGATGCAATTCTTTTTGCTTCAGGGATGACTCCTGGTTTATTTGCAGCAACAGGAATAACAACAACTTGAATTGGGGCAACAAATGGAGGTAACACCAATCCATTATCATCGCCGTGAACCATAATAATGCTGCCTAATAAACGTGTTGAAACGCCCCAACTTGTTTGATGAGGATTTTGAATTTTACCATCACGGTCTTGAAATGAAATACCAAATGCTTTTGCAAACCCATTACCAAAGTAGTGAGTCGTGCCGCTTTGTAATGCTTTTCCATCTGGCATTAAAGCTTCAATTGTATAAGTTTCTTTAGCGCCAGCAAATTTTTCTTTTTCAGTTTTTCTTCCTTTTACAAAAGGAACAGCTAAAATATCTCTGCCTAAATCATCATAAATTTCAAGCATCTTTAATGTTTCGGTTCTTGCTTCTTCTTCGGTTTCGTGCATTGTGTGACCTTCTTGCCACAAGAATTCTGCTCCACGAAGGAAAGGACGGGTTGTTTTCTCCCATCTAACAACAGAGCACCATTGGTTGTATAGCTTTGGTAAATCACGATATGAATTAATTATTTTTGCATAATGTTCACAGAACAATGTTTCACTAGTAGGACGAATAATTAATTTATCATCAATTTCTTCTCCTCCGCCCATAGTAGCCACTAATGTTTCAGGAGCAAATCCTGCAATATGATCTTTTTCTTTTTGAAATAAAGATTCAGGGATTACACTAGGCATATAAACATTTTCATGTCCTGTTTCTTTAAATCTAGCATCTAGATATTCTTTAATTCTTTCCCAAATAGCATAGCCATAAGGTCGATAAATAATAAATCCTTTTACACTGGAATAATCCATTAATTCTGCTTTTTTGCACACATCAGTGTACCACTGAGCAAAATCGACACTTTGGCTAGTAATAGCGTCATTCTTTTTCATTTCACTACCCATAATAGTTCCCCCTATTTATATTTCTCCGCTAAAGCGGATAAACGATCCATTTTCTTTTTATCAACAGGTAATATCATATCATTACTTGCTGTAATATTTTCACTAGAAATTACAGAAATTCCACTTTGTATTAATAATTCAATTGCTTGCCAACCATCTAAATCGGTAGCGATAATCGGTTTATTGTATTTAAGTAATTGCTCAATTAAAACGTGAACGGATAGTCTAGTTCTACCACTTTGTTTGATTTCACCAATCATTGAGCTACCAACAACAAAGAAATCGAAATTTAAATAAAATGATGAATCTAAAAGCAAATCACGATTTTTAAGTGATAAGGCCAAAGAATATCCTTCGTCTCTTAAATCTTTATATATATTTGTTAACACGTCATATCCATCGACATTATCATTAATCTCTTCTTCATCAAAAATTAATACGAGATCACATTCTTTAATTCTTACTATAGTAGATAATAATTCTTTAATGTGTTTGATATCGAGTAATGACACAGCAAAGAATAATTTATATTTCTTGTTTTTAACAGAATTAACAAATTCAGTAATTGCCATTTTAGAGACAACAGAAAATAGTTCTCTATTCTTATCTACTTTCGCGGCATAATTGGCCATTTCTAAGAAGTCTCCCAAAGGAGATTCGTAAGCTTTGATGTATTCAAAATAGCCCAAAATTGAAGCAGTGTTTATATCCACAATAGGACGATATAAATATCTTAATGAATTTGGTTTTAATAGATATTCAACATGTTCGTTAATTCTATTAAGGTCGATGAGTGGTCTTGAACTACTTCTTTTAAACAAATAAATTGTTTGATTGTTTTGTTGGGCATAAAAACAAGCTTGCTCACTTGCTTCAATGATACCCTCAAAATCTTGGAAATATTGATTGTTTCCAACAATACCAATCGTAAAGTTAATGGAATCTTGGAAACCGTTAATAACGATTGCTTTACGCATTGACTTTTCAATAGAATTTGCAAGCAATATTGCGCGTTCCTTAGAGTCAATATTTAAATCAAATAATAAAATTTGATTGTCTTTGTTATCAATAATTTGACGGCAATGTTTTTGATCTAATGCGAAAGGATAAACATTATTTTTAAGAGAAAGCACCATAAAACGTTCAATCTTTTCATTTGTTGTAACAAGTGGCTTTAAGTAATAAAAACGTATTGCATATGTAAATCCTTTAATGGATTTTCTTTTGTTAATCATATCGCTATAAGCAACAGGATCAACTAAACCATAACTTTTACTAATATGTTTTGGCTTTTTGCTAACAAAATTGTTAGGGGTTATATATCTGAAAAGATGACTTTCAACATGAATTAAACCGGCATTGGAATCGAATTTTAATAAACGGAGAATTGAAAAATAATTATTTTTACCATGATTTGTTATCATATCCGCTTCGATATATTCATCAACATCTTTATGATCAATATACATTGAATAAATCCAGTTTTTTACTTTTTCAACATCGCCTTCATGGAAAGAATTGAAAAATTTTGTAAGTGACATCACTCTTTTAACTTTCAAATTAGTGCGGTCAAAATAGACAACACGGTTTTCTTTTGGATTGATATTTAAAACGCGAACAACATTGGTTTCACGAATAATTTGTTCCGCGATTCTTGTATCCGTAACAAGGGAATAAATGAAAGAAGCAATTAATCCGATAATAAAAACAATGACCACCAAACAAATGATGAATAAAGTTAAGAAGGGAATATTACTAAAGTTCCACAATTCCATAATACACAATTATAAAAGAAAGTTATCGATATTTCTATACGATAATTTGCCTATATATCAATACCTATGATGATTTTCACTTATTCTCAGAAAATTGTGATATAATTTATGGCTGGAAAGGTACTCAAGTGGCCGAAGAGGGCAGTTTCGAAAACTGCTAGGAGATGCAAGTCTCGCGTGGGTTCAACTCCCACCCTTTCCGCCAGTATCAAAAAAGTCGCTCAAGAGGCGACATTTTTTTATTAGATATTATAACCTACTCAACAGGTCTACTAAAGAAATTTCCAACTAATTTATTTACTGGGGTAACAACAATGAATGCGTTTGAATCAACTTGTTTAGCAACTCGAATAACCCTATGAACTTCAGTGGAAGAAACCACCATGTAAACTGTTTGTTTTTCTTTTTCTGAATAAGCGCCTTTAACATTAGAAACGGTTGCACCATGTGGAAACAAAGAAACCAATGTGCTAGCCATATTTTCTTGGTCAGTTGTAATAGATAGTTCAGCTTTTTTATTACGGATGTTAATTAAATCTATAACAAGAGAAACAATAAACAAATAAACAATCGAATACAATACAATTACAAGGTTTTCACCCCATTTGTGCGGATTTCCTATTACTAATAATATAAAGTAGAAAACGACAACAATGGAGTTAATAATGACGCCATATTTACCTATTTGTGATGATTTTTTCATACCCATATAGTAAGTAGCAACATCCACTCCACCAGAACTCGAATCAATCTTAAAAGCAATGGAAGAAGAAACCCCAGAACATAAACCGGCAAATAAAGCCCTAGTAAGAGGCGAATTTTGAATAAATGTTACATCTTGTATAGTGCGCGCAACACCAGTATCAGTAAATACAGATATAAAGATAGACGAACAACCTACAACAACCACTGATAACAAAGCAAATTTCTTGCCTATTTTTAAGAAAGCAAATATTAAAATTGGAATATTAATCGCAAAATATAAAATTGATTGAAGGTTGTCACTTGAGATGGACGCACCACACATTTTAGCAATAATAACAATATTTTGGCATAAGCCACTTGCTCCACCTGTAACTAATGTTGCTGAATCATTAGAAATAAAACACGAAAAGCCAAAAGCAAATAAAACACCAGCTGCAACAGAAATGATTAATTCAACTGCGAGCTTCAAAAAAGCTCCAAGTGCAATATGATCATATAAGAAGTTGGTAATTTTTTTATGTAATCTGTCGATTTTTCGCATATAATTATCCTATCTATAGTTTTTATAAAAAACAATAGAAAATGACTAAACTTATAATATTCTCACTATAACAATAATTTTATTGTAAATAAATTGTTGTTTGTGGTAAGATATGAAGGCTATATGTGAGCTAGGAGGCTACAATTATGGTCGTATTACGTGCAATTGGAAGATTCTTCGCCCGTATCGGACGTTGGATTAGAGACACAGCTTGGGTTCAACCACTATTAATCGTTGGTGGTATCTTTGCAATCATCTTCTCTATCCCTTATATTACAAAATGGGTTCAAAGTTGGTTTGCTGGATCAAACGAAGCTGATGCTTATTATGAAAGATTCAAACTTTCTCTTGATGGAGCAAAAGAACAAAAGAGCGAAGCTGATAAATTATTTAAATACATGCTTGGCGATGTTACCGATCAAGAACAAAAAGAATACAAAAATAGATTTGGTGAAAAATTCTTTATCGCTTTTGTAGAAAAAGGCTGTGCTGGTTGCGAAACTGCATATACAGGTTTTGAAACATTACAACAACAATGGAACAGCGATGACTTTAAAGTTGAAGATGGTGAAACATTTAAATTATTCACAATCTTTGTTGATACAGTTGATGAAAATGATAAGGATGCCAACTTATTCAAGAAATATTTCTTCGGCACTCATTACGATCAATACTTCGAAGAAGTTTCATACGCTATGACACAATCAGACTATTACACAAACAAAGGCGGGGATAGTTCTTCTTATGCAAGTGAACTTGAAACAATCATTGATGAAGATAAATGGGCTGCTCCAGTCTTCATGCTTGTTGATTTCAACAAAGTTTGTCCACAAGTTAACTCTTTAGGTGTTACAGAAGTCTTATTCTCAGTTGATGGAAAAGGTGGCAAAACCGATTCTGTTGCTAAAGCAAGAACATTATATGACTGCTGGACATATAACGATATCTTCTCACCTGATTACAAGAAAGACTAATCGTTAACAAAACAAAAAAATAGCCATCACTACGATGGCTTTTTTAATACATTAATTAATATTTTTCTTTTAGTTTTTTAAGAACTGAATTTGGAACTAAATTAGAAACATCAACACCGTTAGTAAATAATTCCATAATCATAGAGGAAGTAATATCTGATGTAATACCTCTAGACATAAAGAAGACAGAATCAATATTACTGTCTGCAAATTGATTAGCTGCCGCTAATTGGAATTCATATTCAAAATCAGTAACGGCACGTAATCCTCTAATTAAATAATTGGCATTATGCTTTTTAGCATATTCGACAGTGAGACCATTAAAATAATCAACTTCAACATTTCCCATATCTTTAGTGGCTTCTTTAATCATTTCAACTCTTTCTTGATATGTAAAGCGAGAAGACTTGTTTGGATTAACAGCAACTAAAACGATAACTTTATCAAAAGCTTTTAATGCACGAGATAAAATATCCATATGCCCATTGGTAATTGGATCAAAACTTCCAGGATAAATTGCTACTTTATTACTCATAATCTAATAATATCAACAATGATATCGCCATAATGATAGTCTTTTATTGATTTAAAAGCAAAAGAATCGTAGTTTATTGTTCTATTTCTTTCTACTACAATTACAGCATTTTCATTTAATAATGGGTTTGTTAATAAAAATGAAATTATTTTTTCATATTCTCCTTTTTCATAAGGAGGATCTAAAAACACTAAATCAAATTTAACGTTTTCATTTTTAAACTTATTTAATGCATCAAAAGCGTCCATAAATAAAATCTTTATATTATTAATTTTTAAGTTTTCAACATTTGCAGTTATGGTATTTAAAGCAATTTTATTGTTATCAACAATATATGCCAAGTTAGCAGCGCGGGAAACAGATTCAATGCCCATCGCTCCACTACCACCAAACAAATCTAAAACTGTAAGATTGCTTATATCTCCTAGAGCAGAAAAAATCGCCTCTCTAATTCGATCTTTTGTTGGCCTAATATTGATATTATCTTCTGGCCAAATGATGTTACGATGTCTATATTTTCCGCCAACTATTCGCATTTATTACATTCCTTAATATATAAATCACTAAACAATGTATCATTTATTGTTTCAATAAGTAATCTTACTTCTTGATATGAACTTAAATATTCTCTTACAAGAGGATGAGATTCGAGTGCTTTTTTTGCTAAATAAAGTTCATGCTGAGCATCTTTAACTTCTTTGCTATCTTTATCAAAATGACGTAAAGCATCATTATATCTATCTTCTAAGAGATCTTTTTTATATGATAGCTTGATTACTTCACTATCATTTTCCATTTTCTTTTCTATATCATTTAACTTAATAAAACGAGGATCAATATCCATTGCATTTTTAAGCTTATACGCCTTCTCAATAACCTTATCCATGCCTACATTATATTACAATTCATAGTAAACTATGCTATATTATTAACATGGCGTTAAAAATAATCAAAGATACAAACCCAATAATGAGACAAAAAAGTCTTCCTGTTGATATACCTTTAACTATTGAAGATAAAAAACTTCTTGATGAAATGAGCGATTATTTAATCAAATCACAAGATGAAGAATATGCGAAAAAAAATCATATCAAAGCAGGTGTTGGTTTAGCAGCAATTCAAGTTGGCGTTTTAAAACGTATGTTTGTTATTTATTACATTGATGAGAACAACAAAGTTGTTCAATATCAAATAGTTAATCCAAAAATCATTGAAACAAGCATTAAAAAATGCGCAATTCAAGCAGGTGAAGGTTGTTTATCAGTTGATAAAGAACACGAAGGACTTGTTCATCGTTATTTTAAAATTAAGATGGAAGCATTTGATGCTTTAACTAATAAAAATATCTTAATTGTTGCTAGAGGATTTGATGCCATAGTTTTACAACATGAATATGATCATTTAGATGGTAGATTCTATTATGATAGAATTGATAAAAACAATCCTAACTCACCACTTGAAGGTGAAACAATTATCTAATTTACAAAATTAGCTTTTTTGCTCTATAATATAAGCAACTCAAATAACATAGTAATGTTTCGGAGGAAAATATGGGTACTCTATCTAGTCCTATTTCTATATACGCTTTAGGCGGTTTAGGTGAAGTCGGCAAAAACATGTATTGTATCGAAAATGATAATTCTATTATTATCATCGACTGCGGCGTGCGTTTTCCAGGCATCGAATTACCCGGGATTGATTATTTAGTTCCTGATTTTACTCATTTAAAAAATAACCGCAACAAAATTAGAGCATTAATCATCACTCATGGTCACGAAGATCATATTGGTGGCATTCCTTTTTTGGTGCAAAACGTTAATGTTCCAACAATCTATGCTCCACGTCTCGCGTCCGCATTAATAAGAAATAGGATGGAGGAGAATCGTTTATCTGATCGATTAAATCTAATTGAATATAACGAAGATACAAAAATTCATCTTCCTGATTTTGATATTTCTTTCTTTAGAGTTACGCATTCAATTCCTGATTCTTTTGGTGTGGTTGTTGACACAAGTGAAGGAAGAATAATTTCAACAGGCGACTTTAAAGTCGACCTTACTCCAATTGGTCCAGATTTCGCTCTTACTAAGTTAGCCAAATTAGGTGATGAAGGGGTTGATTTATTATTAAGTGACTCCACTAATGCTGAAAGCGAAGGATATACACCAAGCGAAAAAAATGTTTACGATTCGATAGTAGATATATTTGAAAATGCTCCAGGAAGAGTAATCGTTTCCACCTTCTCAAGCAATATATCTCGTATTCAACAAATATGTGAAGTTGCTGTTAATCATAAAAGAAAAATTTGTATTGTAGGTCGATCAATGGAAAAGGTTGTTCAAATTTCAAGAGAATTTGGATATATCAAAATTCCTGACAACATGATTGTTCAATCACAAGATATTAAATTATTTAAAAACTCAGAGATATTAATTCTATGTACAGGTAGTCAAGGTGAAGCTATGGCGGCTTTAAGTAGAATTATTGGTGGCGAAAACAAAGATATTAAAATTTGTCCTGGTGATACAGTTGTATTTTCAAGTTCCGCCATCCCTGGAAACGGCATATTAATTGATCGTATGGTTAACCAATTAACACGCGCGGGCGCGGAAGTTATCACAAATTCTATCGTTAACGATATCCATTCATCTGGTCATCCAAGCAAACAAGAATTACGCCTTGTTTTAAAATTGGTTAAACCAAAATACTTTATGCCAATGCACGGCGAACATCGTATGCTTAGAATTCATGCTGAATTAGCTACTACTCTTGGTATCCCAAGTAGCAATACTTTTGTATTAGATAATGGAAATACGATTGTGTTAGCAAGACACAAAATTTCAAGAGGGTATAATGTTGAAAGTGGCATTACATACATTGATGGAAACTCAATTAATGGATTAGCGGATACTGTTTTAGATGATCGTATCTCTTTATCTAATGATGGAATGGTTGCCATTGCTATAGCGATCGACGGAAAAACAAACCAATTATTAATGGATCCAATTTTATACAATAGAGGCGTTATTAATCAAGGCAACAACACTATCGCAATCGAATGCAAAGAAATAGTTACTCGTGCAATCAAAGAAAACCTCTCTTCAAAAACAAATTATGCCGAACTTAAAAATGTTATTAAGACAGTTGCAGGCAATTATTTATTTAGCAAAATTAATCGCCGCCCAATGATCGTGCCAGTTATTATGGCTAAAAATTAAAATGATTATATTAGGTAGTAATTCGCCAAGAAGAAAAGAGTTGATGGAAAAATATATTTCCACTTCTTTTCTTATTGACCCAAGTAATAATGAAGAGATAGTTAATATAAATCTATCTCCATTAGAAAATGTGAAAAATATCGCTCAAGCAAAATGTGAAAATGTTTTTCTTCGTCACCCTAATGATGTTGTTATTTCAGCAGATACAATTGTAGTGTTTAATAATAAAATATATTGCAAACCAAAAGATGAAAATGACGCAAAAAAAATATTAGAAACTTTATCAAATAATGAGCACCAAGTTATTACTGCTTACGTCATTAAATATCAAAATAAAACGATTACAAAAGCTGTTATAAGTAATGTTTATTTTAATGATTTAACTGATGAGTTTATCGATTTTTATATCAAAACAAAAATCCCAATGGATAAAGCAGGAGCATACGCTATCCAAGGAGAATATGGAACAAAAATTGTTAAGTCCTACAAAGGGAGCTTATCCAATATTATCGGTTTCCCTTACGAAGAAATTTTAAAAGATTTAAAGAGTAATAATATTCCTTATTAATTGAAAAAAGCCTACAATTTGAGGCTTTTTTTCTTGATTATGCTAATTTTTCAGCAATATCTTCGGCGTTTGAATTAAGAACAAGGATCATCTTATTTGACATCGAGATCGTTGACTTAACACCAAGTTCTTTAAGTTTATTTTGATCAATTAATTCATTGTTTTTTAAAGTAACAGTAAGTCGACTTCCTTTACCGCTTAAGGAAACAATATTATCTTTGTCGCCTAAAGCAATAAGGAAACTTGAAGTTTCAATTACTTTGACTTTTTTCTTTTTAAGGAAACACATAAATAAATCACCACCGTTAGCACCAAAAGAATGGCCACACTAAGAGCAATCCAGAAGGAATAGGATTGCAAGAAATTATTCAAATCATCTTTAAATTCAATAGGCATAATTATTTAATGAAAGTTTTGTTTAATTTGGCGAAATAAGAATAACTATTTGCGTGAATTACACGTGCCTTTCTATTTGCGATGCGAATTTCAATATAGTCTTCTTTATTTACATCAGTGAAATTATCATATCCAATAACAACACCTTCCATATTCGCTTTAATTGTTACTGTTTCATTTTTATCTAAAATAATTGATGAGCCAAGAGAGTGATACATATTATTTTCAATAGCGGCGACTTCAGTTAATTGCATTATTTTTAAACTAGGATGCACTAAAGCACCTCCAAGAGATTTGTTATAAGCACTGCTTCCGATTGCAGACGCAATAACTAAACCATTACCTCTAAAGTTTTCTAAGTAAGTTCCACTAATATATACTTCACCAATTAATGTTCTAAATGGATTTTCAACACGTATCTCATTAATCGCATAAACAGTTGAGGAACCATATTTAGCTTTTAAAAGAGGATATTCACTAATTTTGTAATTATTGCTATCAAGCAGATCAAAAATTGTCTCAATGTCTTCCTCACGATATTCGAAGAAGAACCCTACTTTACCATTATTGATTCCAATAAATTTTATTTCATTTAGTTGATTGATGTATTTATGGACACATTTTAAAAATGTTCCATCACCGCCAATAAAGATAACAACATTAGGATTTTCATCATCCAAAGTATATCCGCGTGATGTGGCGCATTTGATAACCTCATCCTTAATTCTTAAGCCTGTTTGAGATTCTTTTATAAAAATTCCTAATTTCTTCATAGTTTATGCATTTAATATAGCATAAAATATATTTGATGGATAGAAATATAGAAAAAGAAGAACGTGCGATGATAAGTGAATCAACTTATCAAACCATGGTTAATGAATTATGTAATCATATTGCACCTTTTAAACAAACCAATTTTTATTTTGATACGAAAGACTTAAGTCTATTAAGCAAGCACATTGTAATTAGGATAAGAATAATAGATAGCAAAAAATATGAACTCACCTGCAAAATCAAAGGAATAGATGGTGACCAAGAATATAATTATTTGCTAAGTAAAGATCAGTACAATTTTTATCTAAAACAGAAAAAGATTGAATCTTTTCAACTTCCAGGTGGAGAAGAGCTCATTGATTTATACTATATTGTTGATTTATCAACAATTAGATACGAAATTAAGTATGATGATTACTTATTAGTTATTGATAAAAACCAGTACGATGGAGTAGTTGATTATAATATTGAAATTGAGTCAGATATTTCAAAAGAACATGCGAAAAAAGTCTTATTTGAATATAAAGAAAAATATGGCTTTACTTATGACATAAATTACATAAGCAAAAGCCGTCGCGCTATTAATAAATATTTAAACAAAAACTAAATTTTGTCCTGTGCAACATCACAGTTATCAAATTTAGGACATGTTGTTGAAGTACACGCCCATTCAGCCAATCTTTGAGCATGTGGAATAAATACACGAATATCTTCTGGATTATAACCAACCTGAATCTTATGGTCATCAACCACAATAGGTCTTTTTAATACAGTTGGGTTATTTTTAATAAAAGATATCAATTCATTGGTTGTTAAAGAATCAATATCAATACCGCTATCCTTAATTATTTTACTGCGCTTTGAAATGATATCATCGGTGCCATTTTCGCTTTTAGAAAGCATATCTTTAAGATCGTTTTCACTTAAAGTTTTGACAGTAATATTAGTCTCAATAAAAGGAATGTTCTGTTCACGGAACCAATCTTTTACTTTTCTACAACTTGAGCAACTAGGTGTGGTATATATTTTTATCATCGCAAAAATAGTTTAGTGTATTACTATGAGATAATCAACAATAGTTGAAATCACCTAGTTATTTTTCTAATATATTTATTGAGGTAATTTTTATGAGTGAAAAGATTCTTACAGGTATTAAACCGACTGGCCAACTTACTCTTGGTAACTATTTAGGTGTGCTTAAACATCTTCCAGAAATGATGGATAGAGGTGAATGCTATATCTTTATCGCTGATCTTCACGCTCTTACATTACCAATCGAACCTGAAGTATTAAGACAAAACAGCATCGACATTGCTTGCTTTTATTTAGCAGCAGGACTTGATCCAAAAAGAGTAACGCTATTCTTACAAAGCAGCGTTTCAGCACACGCTGAACTCAACGCCATTATGCAAAACTATATGTATATGGGTGAACTTAGCAGAATGACTCAGTTCAAAGATGTTTGTGCTAAATTAAACTTATCAAAAGATGCAAAAGATTCCCATGTTGGCTTAGGTATATTCGCTTATCCTGTTCTTATGGCGTGCGATATTGTTTTATATGACGCTAATATCGTTCCTGTTGGTGCGGATCAATCTCAACATGTTGAGTTATGTCATGATTTAGTTAATAGATTCAATCATAAATATGGCGACATTCTAACGATGCCAAAAGCTGAAAATCAAAAAGTTGGCGCTAGAATTATGTCACTTAGTGACCCAACTAAAAAAATGAGTAAATCTGATCCAAAAGGAGATATCTTCCTTAAAGATGATTTAGCGATTGTTCGTAAAAAGATTATGTCTGCTGTTACTGATATGGGAAACGAAATTAAATTTGATCCAGAAAATAAACCTGGCATATCAAACTTATTAACAATTTATGCAGCAACCAAAGGAATCTCAATCGAAGAAGCAGAAAAACAATTTGTTGGTTTCCGTTATGGAGACTTTAAGAAAGCTGTTGCGGATGCGGTAGTTGAAGACTTAGGTGCCTTCCAAGAAAGATATAAAAAGATCCTTGAATCAAAGGCTTATGTTGAAGTCTTAAAACAAGGAGCAACCAAAGCAAACATAGTTGCAAATAAAACACTTAAACGTGTTAAAGAAGCTGTCGGTTTACTTAGTATCGATTAGTTTATCGAGCAAAGTTTTACATTCTAAAGGCATATCTACTTCGATATGCTTTTTATTTAAATTATTTAATGGAGCGGATAATTCACCAAAATCAATACGATTAGCAACTAGAAATTGATTCTTGAATCCATATTCTTTTTCAATCATATGATTAAGTTCAAAATCACCATATTTATTATCGCCCACTACTGGGTGATGAATATAAGACATATGTACTCTAATTTGATGCGTCCTTCCAGACTCTAAAACCACATCTAATAAAGTGTATCCATTCATTTTTGTAATCACATGGTAATTTGTTCTAGATGGCTTTCCGCCTTCTTCAATTGGAGTAACAAACACCAAGGAAGATTTTTCATTTTTCTTTAAAGGAGCATCAATAAAACCATCTTTATCAATTTCACCTTTAACAAGTGTAATATAATGTTTGCTAATTAATGTTTTTTCTTTAATTAATGTAAATAAATATTGTAAAACCTTAGTATTTTTACCGAAAATTACAAGTCCTGCTGTATTTCTATCTAGTCGATGAGCTGGTCCAGGAGTATAACTGTCTCCCACTTTATATTCACCTTTATAAACTAAATAAGATAAGACCATATCATCTAAAGCTTTTACTCCAGCCTTATCTTTTTGAACCAATAAGCCACGTGGTTTATTAATTATTAAAATATTGTCATCTTCATAAACAAATAATGTTTTAATTTCATCGCTAGGTTCAATCTTTTTATTTGAAGCAAATTCATCAAACTGTGCATCGGTTACATATATTGAAACAATATCACCT
Source organism: Bacilli bacterium (assembly GCA_045615545.1). Lineage (GTDB taxonomy): Bacteria > Bacillota_I > Bacilli_A > RFN20 > CAG-826 > SIG220. The sequence goes on from JAZLFA010000040.1 coordinate 56,921, forward strand.
TGATGAATTTTTGTTTTATCTTTTTCCCAATGGTTATTTATGCGAACATCTTTTTTTCTAAACAACTTATAAATAAAAGAACTAGGGGCGTTAGGCAAAACTTTCCTAACATATTTTTCTAAGGAAAGGCCCTCTTCTTCTTTTTTGATTGTATAGCTAACCATAAATAACATTTTATATTATGGAAGTTTAAAAAAATAGGGTGCATATTATTTTTATTTTGATATAATAAAACACGCTAAATAATTATGGTTCAGCACACACTGGAGGAATACCCAAGAGGCTGAAGGGGCGGGCTTGGAAAGCTCGTAGGCATGTAAAAGTGTGCGAGGGTTCAAATCCCTCTTCCTCCGCCATTTACAAAAAAGTTCGATGAATACGAACTTTTTTAATTTTTAAGACTTGTTATTGGCACTACATATACGCCATCGTTTCTTCTATAAGCAGCGTTAGTTAAACCACAAATGACGCATAGCTGCCTAGCTGGTTTGCCACCTTTTTTTTCAATATTTTTATTTAAAGCAATAAGTTTTAAAGCGGCATCATCAATTTGATTGGCGCCTAACTTAATTTCAAATGCACACCAAGAACCATCTTCAAGTTCAATCACAGAATCAATTTCGTTATTTTCGTAATCTTGGTAATGAAATAACTTTCCTCCAAAAGACTCAGCATAAGTTAATAAATCTCTCTGAACAAGTGATTCAAACATAAATCCTAATAAGTCTAAATTATTCAACAACTTTTCATGCGATAAATTTAATAAAGCACATGGTAAAGAAGGATCAACAAAATGCCTTTTTTCGCTTTGCTTAACTCGAATAGAAGACCTAATGTTTGAAGAAAAAGGAGGTATATTTTCTAGTATATATAAATTATTAAACAAATTTAGATAATCAGTAATTGTATCAACATCAATATCATGTGAATCTTTTTCTATAATGTCTCTTTTCAAAGTTGTATTTGTCACAGTTGTACATTCGTTTCTTGCTAGAGATTTTAGAAGTAACTCAATTTTGTGTTTATCTCTTTTTATATCATCAACTTTAAAAATATCTTCATTAATTACAGATTTAATGTATTCTTTACTAACTAACATACCTCGTTTAACATCTAATTCTAGTGTTGCGGGCCACCCACCGACGACAATACAATCGATAATATCATTTATATCTACTTCATTAAGATAAACATCTTTTGCTTTTCCATAACATATATCAAGCAAAGAAATTTCACCTTTTGATTTACCGCTCTCATATAAAGACATTGGCCTCATTTTTAAACGAGCTATTCTGCCGGTTCCAGTATGAATGTATTTATTCTTATTTATTGTCGCAGAACCAGTTAATATAAATTGCCCTTTTCTTGGATCTGAATCAACCTTCCCTCTAACGGCATCCCAAATTAAAGGTGCTTCTTGCCATTCATCTATTAATCTAGGAAAATTACCATCCAGTATAAGGTATGGATTCATTAAAGCTAATTTTTTATTGTTAAAATTTCCTTTTGGATCAGATAACATAACTTCGCTATTAGAATTATTTTTGCTTGTCCATGTTTTTCCACACCATTTAGGACCTTCAATTAAAATAGAAGAAAATGTTGTAAGATAGAAACTTATCTTTTCATCTATTATTCTTTGCTTGTAATTTACTAATTTCATTTTGCAAAACCTCTGAAATTATATTATTACATTCCGATAATTTAGTCAAACTTATTCCGAGAGTTTTGATAGTTTTGTTCCGAGAGATTTAGAATATCTGTGTAATGGCAATGTACTGGTAACCTAAAAGTAGACACACAAAATTTATTCAGTAGACACACGAATGTTAAAATGGAAACAAGGAGGATTAAATATGTGGAGAACATATCAAGAAGAAGTAGACATTGGAAACAAAGTTTTTAATCACGTAATGACAAAAACGGAAGCAATGGAACAATTTGATTTAACAAATAACGAGCTTACAACTTGTATTAAAAAATACATGAAAGAAAACAATATTCCAATCATACCTGAAGTGCTTAATGCTATAAGCATTGAGTTTCCAAATTACTATGATTTAAGTAAAGAGGAATTGATCAAAGAAATCATGAAAAAAGACATTGAGGTTGAACGTGCAAAAAAAGGATACACAGTGAGAGGGGGTGGAAAGACAAAGGAGTTCATTTCTATAAAAGATGCGAATATCAAATAGTAATGCAGCTTTCAAATAAATGGCACGTAAGAGATTTATGCGATGCGATGTCTATATCAAGATCAGGCTTCTATAAATGGAGAAAAAGAATCAACAATCCATGCAAGACTGTTAAAAAACGAATGGATGATATAATTCTCTTTGAGAAATATCACAAGAAATATCCAAGCCACGGTTATAGATGGCTTAACGCAAAAATAAGATTAGACCTAGGTTTAGTTATGTCTGATCAATATGCACATAGATGTTGTAAATTCGCTGGAATAAAATCTCAATCAAAACATTACCAATATAAAGCGCCAGGAGAAAATAGAAGAGTCTTTGAAAACATGGTTATGTCATCCATAAAAATGGATGGCCCATTACAAGTTGTGGTCTCAGATATGACAGCCTTCTGGGCAAATAAAACATATTGGGAATTAACTTTATATATGGATTTGTGGAATGATGAAATCATAGGCTATGGTTTATCAAGCCGAAGAGGTGATAGAAACACTTATTTCGAAGGATTAAAACAAGTTTGTGAAAAAATAAAAGGAATAGAAGGTCTTGAGTTGATTTTGCACACAGATTGGATAAGTATTGCAACAGGAATTTTTTAAATATAAGTATTGCATAGCAAAAAGAGGCTAGATTTAGCCATTTTTTATTTTTTTGTCATATAATTACTATTGTTGGATTGTAAAAACTTCTCGCTTAGAACATACCGCATATATGATTCTAGCAAGCTTAAAGACCCAATCACCGACTGGTCTAGAACATAAGGAAGAAACATAGTACATCAGAAAGAAGAAATTCGTTCTCCACTACGGCATTTACATAAATTAAAAAGACTCCAAAATGAGTCTGTTGATGGCTTCGGCCATCTTTTCTTTTGCTTTTTGAGACCTTACGTGTCCTAACATTTAGTCTTAAAAGTGCTTACGTGCCCTAACATTTAAGGACATTCACAAAAAAGTTCGATAAATCGGACTTTTTTAATTTTTTAAACAAGCAAGAGGGACTTCATAAACTCCATCTTCTCTCTTTAAAGCAGCTACTCCTTTAGTTATAACCATTAAAAAAGCAGGTTTTCCAGTTTTTTCTTTATCAATATCGTTGGAAATTTTAATTAATTTTTTTGCTGCCTCATCAATATCTTCTTGATCAGTAAGTTTGACTTCGATTAATGCCCAACTGCCATCTCTAAATTGAATAACAGCATCTGCTTCGCGATCCATTTGATCTTTATAATGATAAACATTTGCTCCAAAAGTATCACAGTATATTCTTAAATCACGAATTGCTAATGATTCAAACAAAAATCCAAAAGTATTCATATCACTAAATAACCCTTTTGGACCAATCCCAAGTGAAGCGGCCGCAATAGAAGGATCAACAAAATGTCTAGTATTTTTTGATCTAATTGAAACTTTGCTTCTTAGATTAGGATTCCAAGCCTCCAATTCCTCTACAACATATAGTCTTTTAAGAGCAAGTAAATACTTCTCAAATGTTTTTACATCAAAAGAATTATCATTAGATGCAACATCATTTACAATGACACTATCTGCGCACTGAGATCCAATATTTCTTGAATATGAACGCATTATTTTTTTTGCTTTATTTACATCTTTTCTTATTTTAATATCTTTTAGTGAAAATAAATCCTCATTTACAACAGCATCATAAAAATCTATAACTTGTTGTAATGCAACATCTTTTTCTTGATTAATTGATAATGGCCATCCGCCACGACAAATATAATATGTGTAGTCTTCAATTGTTTTATTAGATAAACATGGTTCAAATATGCCTTCTTTTAAATTAAGTAACGAAACTTTTCCGTTACTATCTCCGCTTTCAAACAAAGACATAGGTCTCATCATTTTTCTCACAATTCTTCCTGCACCAGTATGCCTTTCGCCATTATTCTTTGAAATGGTTTTATCGGTAATACTTCCTGTTAATATAAATTGTCCAAAAGATCCGCTCTTATCAACTTGGTCTTTTATAGAATTCCAAATAAAAGATATTTCCTGCCATTCGTCTATCATAAGTGGTTTTTCACCTTGTTGCAAAAAAATAGTTGGCGAAGCTTTTGCCAAATCAATATATTGTTGTTTTGTTTCTTCTATTGTTAAATCGATAATAGTTTTTGCTTGTCTAGCTGAAGTTGTTGATTTGCCACACCATTTAGGGCCAACCACCAATACAGCTCCTTTTGATTTAAGCGAAAATCTTAACGTTTCATCAAACAATCTTGGTATATAATTTTTTTCCATATTAAATTATCCTCAAAGGTATGATACATCATTAATAAATTAATGTAAATACTAAATCCCAAAAATGTAAGTAAATAAATCCCAGAAATGTAAGTAAATAAATCCCAAAAATATAAAATTACTTAATATGTTTTATAGCACCATTGATTTTTTTAGATGAACAATAATTACGTGCAGTTCTTTCTGAGATATTCCATTTTTCTGAATATTTTTTAACTGATATAAATTTCATGCTTTGGTAATACCATCAGACGGCAAGAAGTTCAATACTTTAATAAAGTTTTATTTTTTATGCCGTTTACAATTCATACGTGTCCTAACATTTAAGGACATTCTTGATTGCAAATACACATGAAATGTCGTGTGTATTTTTATTTTGTAATATTAATGAAATTTGCTTGCAAATAAATGACTTATTAATATTATTTGTTGCTTTTTATCGCAAAGACTATCAAAAAGAGGCATAATTATATTATGCTAATCAAAAAGGAAGTTAAATGAATGACTAATTATAAAATCATTACCGATAGTTCCAGTGATATTCCAACTGACATAAGAGAAAAACACGGAATTGACTATTTTCAAATGGGTATTGTCGTAGATGGCGAACAAATGCCAGCGGATTTAGATTGGAAAACATATACTCCAGATGAACTATATGGTTGGTTATCTGCAGGAAGAAAATTAAAAACAAACCTTATTACAGTAGAAACATTTATTAATAAAATTAAGCAATACTTTGAAAAGGGTATCGATGTTTTATATCTTGGTTGCTCAACCGCATTAACCGGATCATTAAACAGTTTTAATTTAGCAAAAGAAATATTAATGGAAGAATATCCTTCTAGAAGAATGGAAGCAGTACAAACTTATGCTGCAGCAGCAACATTAGGTATGTTAGTTGTGGATGCAGCAAGAGAGCAAGAAAAGGGCGCTGATATCGACACCGTTATGAAATGGGTTGAAGATCATCGTTTCTTCTATAACCAATTCTGCACAGTTGATACATTAACTTTCTTAAAAGATGCTGGAAGAATTAAAGGCACAGCTGCTTTCTTCGGAAATATTGTTGGTGTTAAACCTGTCTTTATTTCGGATCGAAAAGGAAATAATCTTGTTATCGAAAAACTTAGAGGTACAAAAGCGAGTTTGAATGCTATATATCAACATATTATGGATGTAATTGATCTCAATCACGCATCTAGAGTTGTTATTGCTCATTCCGGAGTAAGTGATCGCGCTGAATTGTTAAAAGCGCGTTTCTTGGAAGCTGGAATAAAAGAAGTAATTATTGTTCCACTTGGACCAATTATTGGAATTACTTGTGGGCCAGGCACAATATCAACCTTCTGTTATGGTAAAGAAGTTACCAGATACGAAGGCGACGGAATTAGTGTTAAATAGATAAGCGGGCAACCGCTTTTTCTTTAACAAAAAAAGCAAGAAGACAGTCCCCACTTCAAATCACTTGTGATTAAGTGGTGGGAGCTAGTATGTCACTAATTTAAATCAAAAAGAAAAAGTCCACCATGGACTTTTCTATTATAGATATTATTAATACTATTCAGATACTTTGGCATCAACCACTTCTTCGGTCTTATTTCTAGCAAGACGAGCAGCACGTCTTTGTGTTTTCTCATAATCACGATCAACATTTTTCGCATAGATAATTAAGACAACAACAGCGCATGTAACAGCGATTGCCATGAGAATTAAGCCCCAGCCAAAGAAAGAAAGACCAAAAAGGTTTTTTATCACATTACTCGCTTGGAGTAATTGATTGTCTTTAAGAGGAAGCGCTAAATTGTCAGCTACTAAGCCAAGAATGGTATAGGTAAATCCCCATAAAAATAATGCGCCATTAATTAGGTACCAGACAATTTCAAATTTTGATAATTTTCCTTTAGTTTTATTCATAATGTCTCTCCTTTAGTTAAGCTATTAAGCTTCAGGAACTTCTTCCTTCTTATTTTCGTTATTTTTCTTGATGGTTTCAAGCATTTCTTTTAATGCTGCATCATAAGATGCTTGGTATTCAGGTGCAATTTTGTTAATTGCATTTGAGAAATTTTCCATTGAGGCCTTAAAGAAATCAGCGAATGGTTTGCCATCTCTTCTTTCTCTTCTACCTTCAGTCATTTCGATAAGCTCGATGTTATCATCCATGATATCAAGTGTCTCATTATCAGTGCAGTGAGCGTGGGCTCTTACAAATCTGATCATTGTGGCCATCTTGCTTAACTCATTTTGAACGATGTAATTACTTTGTGGAGTAGCTTGTCCTTTACTCTCACCCATTACTTTTTGGAATTCTGAGAAACTCTTTTGGTATTCTTGCATTACTAAGTAAGACTTAAGTAAGCGGTCAAACCTTTCATCTAAGTTAACAAGTTTAGCAGTAATTTCTTCAACTTGTCCTTTACTTCTTGCAAAGTTAACGTGGGAATAAAGAATATCTCTTAATGTTTCACTTAAATAAATAACATAGTCATAAATTTTTTGATGTTGTGTATGATCTACACGAATTTTGTCATCAGCAGTTTTGACTAAAACAGTAGAATCTTCCCCATAGATTTCTTTTAAAAATTCTTGATACTTCTCTTTAAATTGAGTAAGTTTTTCAGCATTATCTTCAATAAACTTTCCTAAGAAAGATTTATTATCAGTAATACTTGTTAAAATAGTTTTTCTTTGATCATATGACTTCACTTCGTGTTCTTTAGGAAGCACAAATTCCATTGTGTCTCTCAAAGTTTTTAACACGTGACATATGTCAAAGATGCATTGACTAGCGTTGTTCATAATTATTTTTCTCCTTTATGCAACACAAGTTTACGTAACTGGTAAACTCCGTAAATAACATGCGACGCATATTTCTTCACAGATGGATAGGCTTTATACATCACATAACTATTTTCATGATAAGCATTGAACATGGAAATATCATTACCACTATCGCCAACAACATAAACATCTTTTGGATCGGCTTTTAAATAGTCGCAATAATATTTTACACCATAACCTTTATTACAGTTAACAGGAGTTAATTCATTAACTATACTGCTCCAAGAAGATTCAACATCGGGATAATTTTCACGGATGCGTTTATTAATTTCTTTAGCGATATCAGAATTTTTCTTACGAATACCAAAAAATAACATTATTTTATATACTCTGCCATCAGTAAATTGGGACATGAATCTTTCATTATCAATAACCCAATCTTCTTTACGTTTGAACATAAAGAAACCATACAAAGCGTAAAAAGCAAGCATGATTGCAGAACTACGATTTCGATAAATTAAGAAAGGTTGTTCTTTTGCATTCATTAAAAAGGCTTTTGGCTTATATTTTATTCTTAATTCTTCAATATCACTTTTTAGCTTTGGATTCATCGCAACATCACGAATTGGTTTTCCATCGCAAGTAATATAAGCAGAAGAATAGGAAATACAATCAAAAGGTCTTTGTATTTCTTTTTCAAGCTTTTTACAGTATTCTGGCGGACGAGATGTAACAAGTACTAAACGATTACCGGCATCAATCCATTCACGAAGGAATTTACAATTTCTTCTACTGATGTATCGAAATAAAGCAAACGATTTTAATAATGTTCCATCAAGGTCAGTACAAAGTATCTTTTGGCTCATAATGTATACATTATACACGATAAACAAAAATTGAAAAGAAAAAAAGGAGGAACAATGTCCTCCTTAAACTATTTTGAGACTAATTATTGTTTAATTGGATTTTCAGCTTGAATAACACCATATCCACCATCATTACGAATATAAACAACAGAGATACGATCATCTTCTTCATCTAAATAAACAAAGAAGTTATGTCCTAAAGCTTCCATTCTTGTAATAGCATCTTCGATGCTCATTGGATCGAGGTAATAAGATTTTGTTCTAACAATAACATCTTCCTCACTTCCCTCTTCTCCTTCAACTTGATCGAAGTTAATGTCATGAGACAATCCCAAACGAGCATTGCTACGATCCATTCTAGTCTTTAGCTTACGCATTTGACCTTCGAGCTTATCAACCGCTAAATCAATAGCAGCGTATAAGTCTGCATTTTCGACTTCAGCACGAAGTTTGATTTGAGGTAGGAAAATAGTAATTTCAACTTTTTGAACGCCAACATGTGCACTACAAACAGCGCGGCATTCAACATCTTCGTTGATCAGGAAATACTTTTCCATTCTCGCTGTCTTTTTTTCAATGGCAGCAGAAATCCCTTCGGTGATTTCGATGTTTTTTCCGATAATTTGGTACTTCATAATATATTTTCTCCTTTCCAAAATTTATTACGGAGAGGTCTACATTTTTATTATAAAAGATAGAATAGATAATTTCATTAATTATCTTTAGTTAATAGTTCTTTTATGATATCAACCTTATCTAATTTCTCCCAAGGAAGAGATAAATCTGGTCTTCCAAAATGACCATAGGTTGCCAAATCTTCATACTTAAAAGATGGATTTGTTAATTTGAATGCCTTACAAATCATTCCTGGTCTAGCATCAAATACATGGCGAATTATTTTTAATATTTTTTCATCATCATATTTACCAGTACCAAATGTTTTAATACCAATTGAGATAGGTTCATTAACTCCGATAGCATATGCTAATTGAACTTCCATCCTATCAGAAACTCCAGCAGCAACTAAGTTCTTGGCAATGTATCTAGCGTAGTAAGCGGCTGTTCTATCAACTTTGGTTGGATCTTTCCCAGAAAAAGCACCACCACCATGGCTAGCTGTACCGCCATATGTATCAACAATTAATTTTCTTCCAGTTAAACCAGTATCACCTTTTGGCCCACCAATTACAAATGAACCAGTTGGATTAATTAAATATTTAAAATCAGCATTTAAGTTAAATGATTTTGCTACCTTAACCATAATCTCATCATGAATATATTTTTTAAATAGATCCATATCAATATCAGGGTCATGAGAAACAGACATTAAAATTGTGTCGATTTTTATATTATTAGTATTTGAATAATCAATAGTAACTTGTGACTTCATATCAGGCCTTGAATGAAGAAATTTTCCTTCATGTCTAAGTCTACTTGCTTCACGAACTAACTTATGGGCAATCGAAATAGGAAGAGGCATATAACCACTTGTTTCATTCGTCGCGTAACCAAACATCATTCCTTGGTCTCCCGCTCCTACTTTTTCTGCCTCATTTTGACTTACACCTAATGAGATATCTGGGCTTTGCCCTTTGATTAAATTAATAATCTTAACGTTATGATAATCAGTGCCTAATTCCAAAGAATCATACCCAATCTTTTTTAATACATTTTTTGCAATTTCCTCACAATTTGGTAGAGATTTGCAGGTAATTTCGCCTCCAATAATGATTGTGTTATCACTGGCAAAAGTCTCACAAGCCACTCTTGCTTTTGGATCAATTGCTAAGCATGCATCAAGTATCGCATCACTAATTTGATCGCATACTTTATCTGGATGTCCTTCACTAACAGATTCACTAGTAAATAAAATCTTTTCCATAACGTATCTCCATGAAAATAAAAGCTTCCCCATAGACGGGGAAACTTTTGAAATTTGTTTCCTTACTCATCGTTCGAAGCTATGGGACTTCGCTAGAGAGGGCACTTACTCTTTTCGAGAGTTGCCACTGCATTTTTTCATCTCAATTATGCAGTTCTTGATAAGCAATTTAATTATAAGATTATTATCTATTTTTTCAATAGATGTTTTTTAATTCCTTGCGCCATTTGATCTGGGCAAGATGTTGGACGTGGACCACAATGAATTCCTTCAAGTTTTTCCACAACTGTTTCAAGTTTAAGCCCAACTATTAGTGAACATATACCCTGAAGATTACCATTACAACCGCCAATAACATAAGCAGAAGTAACGATTCCTTCATCGTTATATTCAATATGCATTTCCTTAGAACAAACGTTCTGAGGTTGAAACACTAATTCCATTATTTAATTAGCTTTCCGTAAACAACGCCACCAGCGTTTGCAGCGTTACATTCATCAGTATCAATGTGACAAGCAAGAGCGAAGTCATCTCTAACTCTAACAACTACATCACCAAAGATTAAGCTTCTGCCTGGTGTATTAACTTCAAGCTTAACGATATCACCATTTTTAACACCAAATTCTGCTGCATCAGCATTTGTCATATGAATATGACGTTTAGCAATAATAACTCCTTCAGTAAGTTCAACGCTTCCAGCAGGACCCACTAATTTACATGGAGCACTACCAGCGATATCACCACTTTCTCTAACTGGAGCTTTAACACCTAAAGTTCTAGCATCAGTAGCGGCTAATTCAACTTGGTTTACTTTTCTTACTGGTCCTAAGATAGAAACACCTTTTAGAACAGTTTCTTCTTTAGCACCTGTAACTTTGTTAATTTTATAACCAACTACATCAATTCTAGTGGTAGAAACAAATTGTCCAGGTTGTGATAAATTAGCTCTAACTTCTAATGTAGCGCCTTTACCACATAATTGTTCTAATGTTTCTTGTGTGACATGAATATGTCTTGCACTTGTTTCAACTAATATTTCTTTCATAAAAATACCCTCTATTTAACTTGTATTGTAGCACAGTAAAAAACGATATTCATTATATACGCAAAAATATTTATTGTTGCCATTTTATTAAAATGAGTTTATAAAGTTAGGGATGGAAAAAGAAGAACTCACATTATTAATTAATGAACTCACCGAAAATAGAAATGCGAAGAAAATAAGAGAATTGTTCGAAATCACTCCTACTATTGATATCGCAGATGCATTAGATGAGGAAGAAGACGTTGCTAAACTCTTATTTATAATTAGAAGCATTGGCAGCGAATTTTCTGCTGATTTCTTTAGTGAGTTAACTCAAGATCAACAAGAATTAATTATTAATGCTTTTACTGATAAAGAATTACTAACAATGTTAGAGAACTCTTTTACTGATGATATTGTTGATGCAATGGAAGAAATGCCAGCCAATATGGTTAGCCGTATTTTAAAGATTGCACCAAAAGAGTTAAGAAAAGATATTAACACCCTCCTTAAATATGAAGATGACACTGCCGGAAGCGTCATGACGACAGAATATTTTGATATCAAAGAAACATTAACTGTTAAACAAGCAATTAAAACAATTAGAGAAAAAGGCAAAGATGCCGCTAGTGTTTACACTATATTTATTAGAGATGATACAAGAACGATGGTTGGTACTGTTAACCTTGATGATTTAATCTTTGCCAATGAAGATGAACAAATCTCTGAAATTATGGACCGCAACTTTGTTGTCTGTGATGTGCACACAGACCAAGAAGAAGTTGCTAATATGTTCAAACGTTACGATCTTAACGCTATGGCAGTTGTAAATAAAGAAAATAAAATCATTGGTATTATCACCATCGATGACGTTGTTGATATTATCGTTGAAGAAGCTAGTGAAGATATCGCTAAATTAAATAATGTTACACCTGTTGAAGATGAATATTTAAAAACACCTATTTATAAATTAGTAATTAAGTGTGCTCCATGGATTTTAGTATTGATGATATTACAAATCTTCTCTACATTAATTCTTTCAAACTTTGATAACGTCTTATCCCAATTCATCATTCTTACCGTATTCACTCCATTAATTATGGATGCAGGCGGAAACTCCGGTGGGCAAACAACAACACTTATAGTGCGCGCGCTCGCCTTAGATGAGTTTGATAAGGGTGATTTTAAACGTGTGATTTGGAAAGAATTGCGTACAGCTTTTGTGATTGCATTAATTGTTGCAACATTCTCGTTCTGTTGGTTGTTATTCGAAATAAATACTGGCATAGTTTCAACAGAAGAAGTTCTTAAACTATATCCAGGATTATCCACTGTTCAAATCTCACTTGTTGTTGGTGGTTTAGTATCTTCAACATTATTCGTCACAATGATCATTTCCAGATTAGTTGGTGTGTGCTTACCATTCTTAGCTAAACTATTAAAAAGAGATCCTGCTGTTATGTGCGGACCTCTTACCACTACTATAGTAGATATTGTTTCTTTATTAACTTATTTCGTCTTGTGGGTATTTGTGTTCGCTCCAATATTAGGCGTACACATTGTTTAATTGTAATTCTAATTATTAGTTAATTCTTCCTCGTGGGAGAATTTTTTTCTATATATATAGCCACCAATGCCAAAAACAACAACACTTCCCATACCAACATAAAAGAATGGTTCTAATATTCTAAATGTTTTTGTGCGTTCAAACTTAACATTAAGTGTGTATTCACCTTTTGGAAGTTCAAAGCTCACTAATCCATCTACATTTGTACCGCTAACCACCTCGTCATTAAAATAAGCAAAATAGCCATCTTGATAAAATTGTGGTAACTGCACAAGTGCAGTATCGCTTGTAACATTCGCGCTAAAAGTAACATTAGGTGTATTTAATTCAGTAATAGTAAGTTCTCCATTACCACTAATAAAGGCAGGGTTTATATATTCTTCCATTGTGTATATAAAACGCGAATATGAACGTACGCGATTAAAAATATTGTTATATAAAGAGTTTTCGGCTGGAACATATCCATCTTGATAGAAAACTTGTGGAACCATTTCATTTTGAGCCCCGCTATAATAAATAGTCTTAAGCCAATCTTCGTCAGCTACTTGATATAGACCAATATCATTTTCATAAGCTTCTCTTTTTTCAAATATAGGCATTGATAAAAGAATAAAGAATGAAGCAATAACACCACTAATTGCATAAGTGTATTTATATTGTTTGAGTTCATTTATAACAATTAACGCCAAGTAGAATAAGAAGAAATATAAAAACCCAAATAATCTCCACGCAAATTGCGCACTATAGAAAACTGATGGAACAAATTTCCACGCATCTCCAATAAAGATAAAAATTAAATTAATGATTATGCCAAAACAACAAAAATATATATCAGGATTTTTATATAACTTATCTTTAGTTATCGATACATCTTTATCTTTCTTTTTACTTCTAAATAAACAAATAAGTACAAAACATATATAACCAATTAATAAGGCGAAATAAAATTCACCTCTTTGCCAAAAGATTGCAGGAATTAAAAATAACACCACAAAATCAACAATATAACGATAATATTTATTATTTGGACACTTCTTAATAAAGCAATCGACGACATACATTAAAGCAAAGCAAATAAAATAAAGGAATAATCCAAATAACAATAAAGAGACTTTACTTGCTGTATATGGCGTTCCGAAAATCCAATACCAATTTAAAAAGCCAGAGAATGTCGCACTAGTTAAAGTTGATTGAGATACGTGATCAAAATTCGTCCACATTGCAACACTATCGCTTAAACGGAAGATGTTCATTCCTTGTGTATGTAATGCAAGTGAAACATAAAACATTACTGAGATGCCAATAATTAATGCAGATATTGCTAAGTTAAGCGAAACATGTTTCCAACGTTTATAAATAATGATTTTATATAAATTAATAATAATATAAATTCCACCAAAAATAGCGCTCATTAAAGCGGTAAATGGATGAGACAAAATTATCAAAACAGCTCCAACAATTAAACATACATAAGGTGCAACATAATAACGATCATCATTAATGATTCGATACGCAGCATAAAACACCATTGGAATAAAGCTTAATGCTATTGTCTCGCTATACGCCTGACGGCATATTCCACAGAAGACTCTATATGGTAAGAAAATATAAAATACTGTGCAAATTACTGACAAAACAACATTCTTTTTACTAATTTGCATACTAAATAGATATGCGAATATCCCACTAACAATCGTGGTTAGCATAATCATTGTTTTATAAGCGCCAATGCTATTTGCCCCAGCACCAGAAAAGATAAATTGAATCACCGCTGCAGCGTAGTGTGGGAAAGGCCCATAATAGCCATAATTATCAAGAGCAAAAATACCAAAAAATGTATGGTTAGTTGATAGTCTCCAATAACCTTTTTTAAAAGATAAATAAAGATCTTCAATTTGCGCCAAATGAAAAACACGGTCATCGCCACTAGTGATACCATTAAATAGCAAAGTATATGCAGAAAAAATGCTTGCAAAAATAATAATTATCCATGGTAAGGAACGCAAAAATATATTCTTAAAATTAATATTTTTCATAGAAAAATTATAAGTGTTTACAATTGTGCTTGTCAAAGAATAGTATTTTATTTTAGAATAAAGGGCACAAAGTTGCGCGAGTGGCGGAACTGGTAGACGCGTACGTTTGAGGGGCGTATAAGGAAACTTGTGTGAGTTCAATTCTCATCTCGCGCACCATTAAAAATACTGAGTTATCTCAGTTTTTTTATTTGTAAAATATTAGCAACTAAATTATATTTATATTATGAAATTCTTTAGAAAAGAAAATATCTTATTCATTAGATTATTTGCATCTATTCTTGCCTTACTATCAATTATTACAATATTTTTTACCCAATTAACTTGGGAATTAGGTGATCCATCAATTCATAGCGAACTATATCGCTTTTCATTTGTTGATGTCGCGTTTGGTAAGATTACATATGATGGCATCATTACGCACATTTATTATTATGGAAATAAAACAGTTCTTTGGGGTTATATATTATTAGGATTAGGGGCACTTCTAGGTTTATTTCAATCATTTAAAGAGGAGAAAGGAAATAAAACTGTTAAAATGATGTGCGATATTCTCACTAATCTATTACTTATTGGTGGAGGTATTTTATTGCTTCTACAAAGAGACGCTTTTATTAATAGTAATATTGGCTACGTTGATAATACAGTTCAATTAGCGGCTTCTCCAATCGTTGGCGCAGTTGCTAGTTTTACTGCAAGTGTCGGAATTACTATGGGAATAATCATTGATAAATAATTATTATTCATTAAAATATTTAACTAAGGGGGATTAAGAATGAAAAGATTAAGTAGCGTTTGGTTTATGGCATTTAGCGTTGTTTTGGGATTATTATCACTCTTAATGATGTTTGTTCCTTTATTCAAAGCCGGTGGAACAGTTTATAACGCCACTACCGGATTCTTTGGTTCGGGTTCAGGTATCGCTGGTACTAAAGGTGCATGGCCAGCATTTGTTGGATTTATGCTTATCTTAGTTAGCACGCTTGCAGTGTTGATTATCTCTTTACCAATCAATATTTCATTCGGTGTTGAAAAACTCGTTCTTATTGGTGGTTCTATTCTAGATTTAATTGGTTTAGTTCTCATCATGCTCATCACCGTTGAATGGTGTGACATAAACAACTGGATTATGTCTCCAAGTAATGGTGCTTGGTTATATCCAGGAAGTTACCTCGCTAGTTTCTTTGCTTTATTAGCCGTTTGTTGCAATGTTCAAGCATATAGACTAGATAAGTAATTCATTAATCAAAACCAAAAAAAGCAGCGATAATAATAACCGCTGCTTTTACTTTGTAAAATCTTATTAGAATTTATCGATATCAAATTCGTTAAGAACTTTTGTACATCCTTTAATAACCTTAGCAACATTGACATCAATAAATGGATTACGTAAATGGTTCTTTTCAAGGTTAGAGACAAATGGTAATTTACCACCACATTTACAAAGCTTAACATATTTCTTCCAAGCCTTTTCGTGATTTTTGCGATCTTCTAAGAAGAATTGGAATGCCACTACTTGAGCAAGAGTGTAATCAATGTAATAGAATGGAGAACTAAAGATATGTGTTTGTCTCATCCAAATTGTACCTTTGTTTAAGGTTGGAGTATCATCAAATTTCTTATGTGGAGTATATCTGCTTTCAATATCTTTCCAAACAGCACATCTTTCTTCGTGTGTAGCAGTTGGATGTTCATAAACCCAGTGTTGGAATTCATCAACAGTGATTCCATATGGTAAGAATTCAATAGAATCAGATAAATGATGATAACAATATTTTTCTTCATCTTTGCCAAAGAAACCTTTTAAGTATGGCCAAGCGAAGAATTCCATTGACATACTATGAATTTCACAAGTTTCTAATGTTGGATTTCTATATGCTGGAATTTTAATATTTGAACATACATAAGCTTGGAAAGCATGACCGCCTTCGTGGGTTAAAACATTAACATCACCTTGAGTGCCATTAAAGTTAGAGAAAATAAATGGCGCTTTATATAGTGGGAAGTATGTGCAATATCCACCAGGTTGTTTACCCGCTCTAGCAGAAAGATCAAGCAATTCGTTTCTAATCATGAAATCAAAATATTCACCACTTTCTTCACTTAAAGCGTGATACATCTTTTTAGCTTGAGCGACTAGATATTTTTCGTCACCAGCTGGAAGAGGATTTCCGCTTCTAAATGAAACATTATAATCGTAATATTGTGGGTTTTTGATGCCCAAATTCTTCATTTGTTTCTTATATAACTTGTTACAGACAGGGACAACTGACTCAGCAATTTGAGCGCGATATCCTTTAACATCTTTAGCATTATAATCTGTACGTCCAAGTCTTAAATAACCAAGTTCTACGAAGTTCTTAAAACCAAGCTTTTTAGCCATAGAATCACGAACAGTAACAAGTTTAGAATATGTGTCAGCAATTTCCTTCTCGTTTTCTGCTAACCATTTATCCATTGCTTGAGCAGCTTCTTTACGGGTATTTCTATCATTATCTTGAAGATATTTTCCTAATTGAGATAGGTTAATAACTTCGCCTCTAAATTCAATTTTAGCGCCGCCCATAATTTCGTTATAATGACTTGATAATTTGTTTTCTTCAATTAACTCTGGAATGATTTTGTCATCAAATGCTTTTAATGAGCTATCAATCATTTCAAAGTAATATTTACCCAAGATTTTTTCGAGATCTTTTCTATATCTAGCTTTAGCAAGAACCTTATTAAATTCATTTGAGTATTTGCTTAATAATGGTGTTAGTTCATCAACACGATCTTGAGCGTTCTTATAAACTTTGTTTGTAGTATCTAATGAATACAAAACATAGATAACACTGATTTGTGTTTCTAATTCATCATTAAATTTGTTCCAATGTTTAATTGCGGTCATGGCTGTTTTAGCACTACCACATTCTTTTAATTCTTCAACTAACTTTTCAAGTTTGTTGATGGTTCTTTTTTCGGTTGGAACAATCAATGGATACTTAGAAAATTTTAATTCTTCAGTTTGCATAGTTTTTCTCCTTATTTATGAATGATGAGAGACTCTTCATTCATTTCAACTGGTTTAGTTTCTCCCAATAACTCAATGATTGTAGGAGCAATATTGGCAAGTTTGCCACCTTCTTTAACTAATTCAATATCAGTTCTATTAATACAGAATGGTACGAGATTAGTTGTATGAGCAGTAAATGGCTTACCATTTGCGTCTAATATTTCTTCTGCATTACCATGATCGGCTGTTACTAATAATGTAGCGTCATTGGCTTCACACCAATCAATAATCTTACCGACGCATTCATCAACGGTTTCTACAGCTTTAACAACTGCGTTATGAACAGCAGTATGCCCAACCATATCACAGTTAGCAAAATTCAATATGACAACATCTAGATAGTGTTTATTTAATTCAACCATTAATGCATCAAGAACTTTATAAGCACTCATTTCTGGTTGTAAATCGTATGTCGCGACTTTAGGCGAGTTAATAAGGACTCTAGTGCAATTATTAAGTTCAGGTCTTTCTACACCATCAAAATTCATTGTGGCATCAAAGAAGAAAGTAACGTGAGCGTATTTTTCTGTTTCAGCAATACGAAGCTGCTTATAGCCATGTTCAGCAAGCCAAACACCAAGAATGTTAGTCATTTTTGGAAGTTCGAAAGCAATCTTTCCTTTAACGCTGTCAGCGTATTTCATCGTACAGACATAAAATATACCTTTAAGTGGGTGAGTAGGAACATAAGGTTTATATGCCAATGTTCCATCTTCTTTAACAGGAGGATGTTCATAGAACATTGGATTAGTAAATAATGTTGAAATTTGAATTGCTCTATCTGGACGATAATTCATAAAGATGATTGCATCGTTATCAGAAATTCTTCCATCGCAATTTGCGTTATAGTGAGGAATAAGGAATTCATCACTTGCTTCTTTACCCATTTTTGGCAATTCTTCATATTGTTCTTTGAAGAATTTTTTATAATCAGTAAAGCTTGGACCATCATGATCGACCATACAACGATATGCGACATCAACACGGTCCATGTTTTTATCTCTATCCATGCCCCAATATCTTCCGCCGATATCAGCAATATGACCAAAATGTAATTCGTCCATTTTTGTTTGAATCATATCAACATATGTAACACCAGCTTGAGGATTAACATCTCTTCCATCCATAAAGCAGTGAACAAATACATCATCAAGGCCTTCTTTTTTAGCCATTTCAATCATTGCTAATATGTGCGTAATGTGTGAGTGTACGCCCCCATCACTCGTGAGACCAAAAATATGGAGTTTTGAATGATTCTTTTTAGCGTGTTCAATTGCTTCTAAATAGGTTGGGTTAGCAAAGAATGTTTTATCTTTAATCGCTTTATTAATCAATGTTAATGATTGGTACACAATACGGCCTGCTCCTATGTTCATGTGGCCAACTTCTGAGTTGCCCATTTGCCCATCAGGAAGTCCAACGTATTCACCAGAAGCATTAATCATCGTATAAGCATACTTATTAAAGAAAGCATCTAAATGTGGTTTTTTAGCTTCTAAGATTGCATTACCATTAGGATTAGATCTAATACCATATCCATCCATAATGCATAAAATAATAGGTTTCTTTTTCATAATATCTCCTTAAGCAATAATTTGCTTATCATTTACTTTTGCAAGTTTATATATGTATCTAGTTGGAAGAAAATGGATCCAATAGTTATAACCAATAACATCAGCATTATATGTTGCAACTAACATACGATAATTTGTATCCATTTCTTCAATAGAAGATAGTGCTTGTTTAATTTCATTATGTTTATTTAAAATTTCATCTCCACGAACAATAACAACAATTTCATTTTTAAGCTGATTTAATGTTGCTCTTGCTGCGATACAAGAAGGCGTATCAGGAGAAGAAAAACATTTAGTATCAATTTGAGTGTATTTATTAACATATTCCGTATTTACTGGAATTGCGTATTTATTAACAAGCTCAAGTAATTTATGAATATTGTCATATTTTGATTGTAAAAATACAGCGATAGCGTGAGTATGTTTCTTTAAATTAACTTTAAAAGAAACGAAGAAAATAAAATCGATGAGTACAAAGATTAAATAAACACTCACAATGATTCCAATAACTAATAATGCGATTTGGTAACCTTCCATAGTATAAAAATAATACCACAAGTGAATAAATATATTCAAATAAATCGCCAATTTGACATATATTATCTATTTTGATAATATAAAAAAGAGGTTAAAAAGATGAGTAAACCAATATTAGCTATTTTATACGATTTCGATAAAACATTATCGACAACCGATATGCAAAACTATTCATTCATTCCAAATCTAGGATTAGAACCAAGTGAGTTCTGGGGTAAAACTTGTCAGTTCACAGAATCACAAGGAGTAGAAAGAATCCTTTCTTATATGTATGTAATGCTTAGCGAAGCTAAAAAGAAAAACATTAAAGTCACAAAAGAATACCTAAATGAATGTGGTAAAAACATTAAATTCAATCCTGGGGTATTAACTTGGTTCAAAAGAATTAATGAATACGCAGCAAGCAAAGGAATGGTCGCAGAACATTATCTTGTAAGTTCGGGTACAAAAGAGATTGTTGAAGGCTCAGCAATTTGTAAAGAATTTAAAGAAATATATGGATGTGAATTTTTCTTTGATGATAACGGTGAAGCTGTATGGCCAAAACGCGCTATCAACTTTACACAAAAGACACAATTTATCTTCCGTGTTGCTAAGGGCGCAACTGATGCAAACGATGATGACGGTGTAAACCAAAAAACTAACGTACTTAGAGTCCCATTCTCAAACATGATTTATATGGGTGATGGGATGACTGATATTGCCTCTATGACTTTAGTCAAGAAAAACGGAGGAACATCTATTGCGGTATATCCAGAAAAAGATATTCAAAAGGTTAAACAAATCTATGATGATAAGCGTTGTAGCTTTGTGGTTCCAAGCAATTTCTCAGCTGGTTCTAGACTTGAAAAAATTCTACAATTAATTATCGATAAATTATCACTTCAAGAAACAATCGATGAACGTGAAAAAACACTTGCAAATCTATATTCATAAAATAGACAAATTTATCGAAAGTGCATTATAGTCACAAAATCAATTTAAATAAGGTAGTTAAAATCACTACCTTTTTATTATTTTGAGTGCTATTATTTTCTTGTTATGGCCTATCAAATAGATGAACTAATAATCGGTAAAGTTACAGGTGTTAAACCTTATGCTTTGTTTATGGAATTCGAAGATGGCACTAGAGGTCTTCTTCATATTTCAGAATTAAGCGATAGCTATATCCGTGATATTGAAGCTTATGGAAAAGTTGGTGACCAATTAAAAGTTAAAGTACTTTCAGTTGATAATGCAAATGGTTTTTTAAGAGTTTCTTTAAAGAAAGTTCCTGAAGAAGAAAGATATTCAACTCACCAAACAAGCAATATTTCAACAATATCAGATGTAGATTTTTCCCCATTAGCGGAACATCTTGATACTTGGATTAAAGATTCATTAGAGAAAGCCAATAAGGAGAAATAAGGAATATGGAATTAGATTTAACTAAATTACTAAACGAAAACGAACTCAAAGTATATGAAAAAGATGTTAAACGCATCAACAAAATGATTAATAAAAAAACTGGTCCAGGAAACGACTTCCTCGGTTGGGTTGATTGGCCAGTTAATTATGATAAAAACGAATTAGAAAGCATGATCAAAAATGCTAAATATGTAAGAGAAAACTTCGATATTTTAGTTGTTTGTGGTATCGGAGGAAGTTACTTAGGCGCGCGCGCTGCTTTAGAAGCACTAAACGGCTTAAAAAGTGATGATAAAATGGAAGTCATCTTTATGGGCCAAACGTTCTCTCCAAATTATGTCGCCCAAGTCCTTAATTATTTAAAAGGAAAGAAGTTCGCAATTAACGTCATTTCAAAATCAGGTACTACTACAGAAACATCAATTTCCTTTAGATTATTAAAAGAATTAATGATTAAAGAAATTGGTAAAGAAGCAAGTAAAAAAGCAATCTTCGCTACCACCGATAAAGAAAAAGGCGCTCTCAAAAGTGAATGCGTAAAAGAAGGCTATGTTACCTTTACACTCCCAGGAGATATCGGTGGCAGATATAGTGTTCTTACCGCAGTAGGACTTTTCCCACTTGCCTGTGCTGGTATTGATATTAAAGCAATGCTTGAAGGTGCACAAAGCGCGAGAAAAGAATTTGATAACGATAATTTATCCACTAACATGTGCTACCGATATGCTGTTAGTAGAGATTATATGTACCGCCACAACAAAGCAGTCGAATTATATGTAACTTATGAACCACAAATGAGTCAAATCTCTGAATGGTTAAAACAATTATTCGGTGAATCAGAAGGAAAAGAAAAGAAAGGCTTATTACCTGGAAGTGTTACTTTCTCTACCGATTTACATAGCTTAGGCCAATTTATTCAAGATGGCACACCAGTCTTATTTGAAACAATTTTAATCGTTAATAACCCAAGATATGACGTTAAAGTTCCACATGATAATGAAGACTTAGATGGATTAAATTATTTAGAAGGAAAGACTTTGTCTTTTGTTAACCAAAAAGCCTTTGAAGGAACATTAAAAGCTCATACCGAAGATGGAGGTGTACCATGTGCGGTTATCTCTCTTGATCATTTAGATGCTTATAACCTTGGTTACCTCTTCTATTTCTTCATGAGAGCGTGCGCGATGTCTGCTTATTTATTGGATATTAATCCATTCAATCAACCAGGTGTTGAAATCTATAAAAAGAATATGTTCCATTTACTTGGTAAAAAAGGTTATTAATCTTAAAAGATTTACTATTAAAAAAACGGCAAGACAAAAAGCCGTTTTTTTCGTTGACTTGATAAATAACAAAGTGCTATATTATTTAAGCGTATTAACGAAAAGCGGATGCTTAGCTCAGCTGGGAGAGCATCGCCTTTACACGGCGGAGGTCGGGGGTTCGAGCCCCTCAGCATCCACCATAACTACGCAAACATTTGGAGGGGTAGCGAAGAGGCTAAACGCGGCTGACTGTAAATCAGCTCCTTCGGGTTCGGCGGTTCGAATCTGCCCCCCTCCACCAACAAACTCGACTGAAAAGATTGGGGTGTAGCCAAGAGGTAAGGCAACAGACTTTGACACTGTCATCTCGCTGGTTCGATCCCAGCCACCCCAGCCAAAACACTTGACTCGCTAGCTCAGCCGGTAGAGCACTTGACTTTTAATCAAGGGGTCTGGAGTTCGATTCTCCAGCGAGTCACCACTTAACTTGCCCAGGTGGCGGAACAGGTAGACGCACAGGACTTAAAATCCTGCGGTAGCGATACCATACCGGTTCGATTCCGGTCCCGGGCACCAGTTACAAAAACAGCACTGTTCAACAGTGCTTTTTTTGTGCTCCAAATAGGTAAAAACAACATATATTTGATTTTATATTTTATATAATAGTAAAATATGAGGAGCGAGGTTTAAATATGAAACATCTAATAATTATTAATCCAAGTGCTGGAAAACACAAGGATATTATTGAACTAATAAATAAAGAATTCCAAGGTTTAGATTATTTAATCTACGAAACAAAATGCGAAGGCGATTCCACAAAATATTTAAAGGAATATTTTAAGAATAGTAAAGAACTAACAAGAGTCTATTCCTGTGGAGGAGATGGAACATTAAATGAAGTAGTCAATGGTATTATCGGAATAGATAATGTTGAGTTAGCCTTATATCCAATAGGAACAGGAAATGACTTCTCAAAAATATACGGCACAGATAACTTATTAGACTTTAAAAAACTAATAAAGGGTAAAGCTAGTCCAATTGATATTACTAAAATTAGCGGACCAACATTAAAAGAACCGCTTTATTCAATTAACGTAGTTAATTTTGGTTTTGATTCAGTTGTTGGTGCAAAAGGAAATGAAAATAAGTTAAAAGGTATAGAAGATCCATATGGATTTACTCACGCTATTATTCCAGCTATATTACATGGTAGAAAAAACAAGATTGAAATTTACGATGATAAAACAAAATTGAATGAAAAGGTACTATTATTAGGTTCTATTGCGCAAGGAAATTATGTCGGAGGGGAATATCTTGCTTCGCCAAAAAGCAATAATGAAGATGGTTTACTAGATATCATTGTTGCAAAACCAATGACACTATTTACTCTATTATCTAAATTCTTTGATTTATATCATGATGGAAAGTTCTTTGAAGATCAAAAATTTGTTGATAAGAAAATAGTTTATAGCAGAAGTAAAGTAGCGCGTTTAGTTGCTCCAAACGATGTTGATGTATGTGTTGATGGAGAAATGATAAAAGGAAAAGAATTTTCTTTTGAATGTATTAAAGGCGCGATTAAATTTGTTAAGGTAGAAAAATGCTAATTACTTATAGTACATTACTTGGTTCAATTCTATTAGCGATAATGGGCTCATTATTCTTTTGGCCAGTCACTAATGGTTTTGATTTCTACCGCCCAATTGTCTTATTCTTCACTTTCTATTTAGCAATTTTAATCTTCTGGTTTATTCTAATTGAAATATTTGGAAGGATTGTCCTTTCCAAAAAGAAAATCAGTGAACTAGATCGTAAGATTGCTTATTTTTTATTAATTGATGGCCTTCACTATATTACAAACCACGCTTTAGTAAGAGTGAAAGTAATTGGTAGAAGCAGACTTCCAAAAAATGGACAAAGATTTTTACTTGTCTGTAACCATCGTTCTAGATTTGATCCAATGACTCAATTAGTTATTTTAAAAGATCACCATTTAGCCTATATTTCTAAACCAAGCAACTTTAAAGCACCTTTAGGTGGCAAGTTAATGAAGATATGTTATTTCCAAGGCATTATTAGGGAAGATCCACTTCAATCATTAGAAATAATAAATAGATGTACAGAATTTTTAAAAAATGATGTATGTTCCGTAGGAGTATATCCAGAAGGAACAAGAAGTAAAGATAATCAATTATTACCATTCCACGAAGGTGTATTTGGTATTGCAACAAAAGCAAAATGTCCAATCGTTGTCGCTACTACTCGTGGAACAGAAAAAGTTCATAAGAACTTCCCATTCCACATTAGTTATGTTAATTTTGATATTGTAAAGACCATCTATCCAGAAGAATATGAAGATAAACCTTTAAAAGTTATTTCTGATGAAGTTAGGGAAATGATGTTAGATCATCTAGCGAGATACCATGAATAGAATTTATGCTGAAGACGTCTATCGCGAAGTTCTAGGGAAGAAAGCCAAAATCACTTCCCGTCTTTATGGTGGAATGATGAATGTTTCCTATCTAATTAATAACGGGACAAAAAGAGAATATATATTATATTTACCTAATGGTAAGGCAAATAAGATTGTTAACCGCGTAAATGAAAAAGCAGTTCACACCATTGTTTTTAATTTAGGTTTAACAAAAGAAAATATCTATTTCGATACTGTACGCGGTATTAAAATAAATGAATACATTCCTGGTATATCATTAGATAAAACAAATGAAATAGATTATCAAAAAGTTGCTGACTTATTACATCAATTACATGATTCTAAAGAATTAGCGCCTAATGATTATCAACCACTTAATAGACTCGCCTATTATGAAAATAAAGCTCTAAGCTATGTAAAAGAAAAAGATGAATATCGTTATTTAAGAGACTTCTTCTCATGCCACTATAACAAATTACATAATTTACCAAAAGTGTTATGCCATAACGATTTTCAAAAAAGCAATATAATTGCAGGTGAAGATGGTAATTACTATTTAATTGATTTTGAATTCGCTGGAAATAACGATCCAATATACGATATTGCTGCTTTTGGCAATAACTCCATTGAAGAAGGAGAAAAATTATTAATTCAATATTTTAAAAAGCCAATCAAGGAAGAATGGGAACGTTTCTATTTGTGGCGTTTGTTCATTTCTTTGCAGTGGCATGTTGTAGCGGTAAGTAAACATTACCAAAACGAAGGCAGCTTAACTAAGTTTGATTTTGACGCAGTTGCTACATATTTCTTAAAGAATGCTAGAAGAGCGAAAGCTAAATTTCTTGCTCTTAAATAATTAAAAAAAAGACAATAATAGGAGGAAATGATGTATGGATAATATACAACGTTTTATTGCATATACAAAAATTAACACTCAAAGCGATGATACTAGTGAAACTAGTCCATCCACTACTTGTCAGCTTGATTTATCAAGACTACTCGTAAAAGAGTTAAAAGAGTTAGGCTTAAAAGACGCCTTCTTAGACGAATTTGGAGTTGTCTATGCTCATTTACCAGGACTAGGAGAAAAAATCGGTTTAAATGCCCATGTAGATACTGCTCTTGAAGTAACTGATATAAATGTTAAACCACAAATCATTTATAACTACGATGGTAAAGATTTTAAGCTTAATGAAAAATATACATTATCAACTAAACAATTCCCTGGATTAAAAAATCATATCGGCCACGATTTAGTGGTAACTGATGGAAATACCTTATTAGGTGCCGATGATAAAGCAGGTATCGCTATTATTATGGGAGCATTAGCTTACTTTAAAGATCATCCAGAAATTAAACATCATAATGTTTCTATTTCTTTTACTCCTGATGAAGAAATCGGAAGAGGAACAGAACATTTTGATTTAAAGAAGATGGACGCTGATTATGCCTTTACTTTAGATGGTAGCGCCCCTAACGCTGTCGATTATCAAAATTTTAATGCTAAAGCAGTGAAATTAACGGTACAAGGAGTAGCAGTTCATCCTGGTGAAGGAAAAGATAAACTAATTAATGCATTATTATTAATTAACGAATTTGTTAATATGCTTCCTAAAAACGATAATCCATTCCATAGCGAAGATGATGGAGGATATTGGCATATCACAAATATAAACGGAAATAGCGAAATCGCTACTGCGGAATTTATCCTTAGAGATTTTGATATTAATCGCCTTCTAACGCGTGAGCGTGTTATGCGTGAGGCGATAAAAACATTAGAAGAAAAATATCCAAATTGCAAGTTTGATTTAGGGATTTTCTATCAATATGAAAATATGGAACCATATGTTAAAAAAGATCCACGCCCACTTAAAGTAGCGGATGAAGCAGTAAAGAAAAATGGTCTCGAACCATTTCATACTCATATTCGAGGCGGAACTGATGGAGCCACCATGTCTAAAATGGGATTAGTTACACCAAACTTAGGAACTGGATCATATAACCATCATGGAAGATTCGAATATCTTGATATTCAAGAATTTAATAAGATGATTGATATCGTAATTGATATATTAAAGATATAAGGATAGTAACTATGAAATATTTAATGTTATTTGCAGATAATTTTGAAGATGTAGAGGCTATTGCTACCTACGATGTATTAATACGTGGCAAAGAAAGCGTTGATGCTTGTAGCATGAACGAAACTAAACAAGTAAAAACTAAATGTGGCCACACACTAATAGTAAATAAACATATAAGTGAAATTAATAAAGAAGATTATGACGCATTAATCATTCCAGGAGGACCAGCTTCATTTACAATTTTATCTAACTTACCAATTGTTGATGAATTAATTGAATACTTTATTTCTTCTAATAAATTAGTCGCTGCCATATGTGCCGCTCCATTCTTATTAGGAAGAAAAGAATATTTGAAAGATAGGAATTGGACTGTTCATCCAGGATTTGAACAATATATTATCGGTGGAAATAATCATCAAGAACTTGGTGTTGTGGTCGATAAAAATATCATCACCGCTAAATCAATGTTTTATAGCATTGAATTTGGTTTAGCAATCTATGAATATTTCCATGGATTAGAAAATAGAAAAACATTAGAAGAATCGCTAAAAGGTAATAAGTAAAAATTGTGTCCTAACACGCGCATGTAGGACACCTACATTAAATACAAAAAAATGGAGCAGAATTTCTGCTCCATTTTCGTTTAATTGCAATTTACTTTTTAGCGAGCGATAAGCGAATAGCGGTCATACCACCACTTAACACTAAGAAGCCAACATAGCCACCTAAAATAATTACAGTAACAACCCAGCTAGAGAAGATAAGTGGGATGATAGCAATAATCAAACATAAGCCAAGCACTACAAGGGAAGAAGCAACATTCTCTGCAAACATTCTCTTTAAGTCGTCAGCGGTTAATCCTCTTGCGAATAGGTTTGCACTATAGAAGATTGTAGCAACACCCACAACACAGATCATAATGATCCACCATGCTAAATAAGTGTCCCAGACAGATAGATATTTAGTGCATTTTGCATTTTCGAGTACAACTTTACCTAAATTGTCAAATGTATCAAATTCGCTATAAACAAAGCCTCTAACGCCATGAGCAACACCCATTGGGATTCTATAATCCTTAACAGAACCAGGTTCTTCTGGAGTTCCTTCAATTGGATTGTCATATTCATCATAGCAAGCATAATCAATAGCAAATTCAACTGCATTATAGATAGTTGGGTTTTCAACACAGATAACTAAACGTAAACGTTTAACTTCAACGCCATCACGTTTGACTGTCATGATTTGATAAGAGCTATCTTCAACACGAATAGTAGCGTTCTTATCGGTTGTTTGACATCCTGCTAATGAAAAGGCAGCGAGTGCAATTCCGAAACATGCAATTAGTTTTTTGAATAAACATTTAGGAGCACATGGGGGATAGATTTTTGAACTTATATATCAAAGATATATCTCTATACTTTCTTCTTCTTAAAATCACGAAAACGGAGTAATTTTGACACCGAAATGACTCTTTTTAATAAGTTTAGTATAGCT
>JAZLFA010000041.1:0-51983 GCA_045615545.1 Bacilli bacterium
ACTCAAGAAACAAGTGATAATTTTAAAAATATGTTGACTAGATTATTATGAAAAACCCTATCTACAGATAGGAATTCATAAAAAATATAAATTTTCTCTATTTATCTTAAAAAGTTTCGAGAGTAATCTTCAAAAAACGGGCAAAGAAAGCCAAGAATAGTAAATATTTCTAAAATAATAATTAGCACTTTTGATGCTTTTTATTATAGTTTTATAAAAACGAATTTTATGTTAACATTAGAAAAGGTGATTTTATGACACAAGAAGAAGCTTTTAAACCTATATTAGATAGTGATGAAACAATTATTGAATCGTTTAGACCAAATAAAAAACGTTTTATTGCTTTTGGTTTTATTGGTGGCTTATTTAAAGTATCATTTTTCTTAGTCTTTGGTTTTGTAATCTTTGGCCTATCTTTTATGACCGGTTGGGTTGATCAAGATGGTAATCCTGTAACATTAAACATTCCAAGAATTATTGGTTTAGTGGTGGTTGGCGCTGCGGTTTTATTTCTTATCATCGCGATTATTTGGCGAATCACTATTTATAAAAAGATATGGTTTTGTTATACAAATAAAAGAATAATTGTTCGTTCTGGCTTTGTTGGTGTTGATTTTCAAACACTTGATTTTGATATGATTGGTGCGATGAATGTGCGTGTTGATTTACTAGATAAATTAGTAAAACCAAATACGGGGTCATTACTTTTTGCTTCTGCTGCTTCTCCAATGATTTCCGATGGGAAACATAATGCAAGTGGTTATATGTTTATAAATATTATTGAGCCATATGAAGTATATAAAAGAGTAAAAGAATATTCTTCAAAAAATAGAGATGGCTCATTTAATAGTTAAAAAAGGAGAAAATATGGACAACAAATTAGTCAAACGTTGTTTAAATCTAATTATTGTTAGCTTTATCTTAATTGCGTTAACTTTTGTGTTAGCAATTGTTATTGGATTCATCGACGCTAGCAATGAAGGGACAATTATTACAATTACTAGAATCGCTTCAATTATTGCTTTACTTGCTGGTATTCCTAGTTTTATTGGTTATTACTATGGTAAGAAAGGTGGCAACAAATGTTTTGGTATTGCCTTCTGGATTCAAGTTGGCGTTATCGCTATGAATATAGTGATGATTGTATTTGATTTTTGTAACGTTACAAATAGTGCTTTATTAATAACATTTAATGTTATTTCAACTCTTTGTTCTATTAGCGTTTCTTTCTTCTCTTGCTTTGGTTGTAAGGAAGCGGTACCAGAAATGAACAAACTTGCTATTTGGACATTCGTGTTTTATGGTG
Organism: Bacilli bacterium; assembly: GCA_045615545.1. GTDB lineage: Bacteria > Bacillota_I > Bacilli_A > RFN20 > CAG-826 > SIG220. Next base: position 1,307 of record JAZLFA010000041.1, read on the forward strand.
TGGCGTTACTATTATCACTTATTAGTAGAGTGATAACTCCTGCTAACGTAGCGGAAGCATTTACAATACTCGGTGGTCTAGTTGCTCTAGTTGGCATTATCCTATATGTCACACTAATTGTGAAAACAAGAAATAGAATTCCAAAATAAATAATTAACAAAGAACAAGCTTAAATGCTTGTTTTTTTGTACCATTAAATATGCTAAACTAGTGTAAAAGATTTATGGCTAGTTTATTAGAGATTACTAACTTAAATAAAAAATACCCATCTTTCTCATTAAAGAATGTTTCTTTTTCAGTGAAGCCAGGACAAATTATGGGCTTTATTGGAAGAAATGGAGCGGGCAAAACTACAACCTTAAAAAGCATTATGAATCTAGTTCATTATGATAGTGGATTAATTACTGCTTTTGATAAAGATATGAATCAATACGAACTAGAAAATAAACAACGTATTGGCTTTTCGCTCAGTGAGCTTAATTATTATCCGAATAAAACTATTCGAACATTATTTAATGTTACTAAGAGATTTTACACTAATTTTAGTGAAGAAAAGTTTTTTGAAATGTGTCGAATATTTAATTTAGATATTGATAAAAAAATAGAAGAACTTTCCAGTGGCATGAAAGTTAAGTTCTCGGTGGCAATTGCGTTATCTCATAATGCGGAATTATTAATACTTGATGAACCAACTAGTGGACTAGATCCGGTAAGTAGAGACGAAGTCTTAGATATTTTTAAAAATATTGTTAAAGATGGAAAAAGGGCAATATTATTTTCTACCCATATTACTAGCGACTTAGATAAATGCGCGAGCGATGTTACTTATATACATAACGGAGAGATTTTATTTACTGAAAGTAAAGAAAAGTTTGTTAATTCGTATTTTTATGTAAAAGATAAAAGTAAAAATCAAACACTATTAAATGAATATATTTCATATAAAGAAGACACCAATTACATTGAAGGATTAATATTAGCGGATAAAAAAGATTTGTTTAAAGGAAAAGATATAACTTTATCAAGGCCTGATTTAGAACAAATAATGATTTTCTTAGAAAGGAGCAAGAATAATGAAAGCTTTAATTTTTAAAGAATTTAAACTTGCAATGCATCCACTTATTTATGTATTCGTTCTTCTTTTTCCTTTTATGATTCTTATCCCAAATTATCCTGTGTGTATCAACTTTATTTATATATTAGCTGGCTATCCAATATTGTTTCTAGGGGCGAATAAAGGTCAACAAAGTAATGATTTACTTTATTCCACCCTTTTACCGGTAAGGAAAAAAGATATTGTTTTAGCTAGATTAATTACCGTTACTATTATTCAAGTAGTATCAATTACCTTATGTTCTTGCTTAGTTCCTTTATCCCAATTAATTAAGTCAAACATAGTGTCTCAAGACGGAACTGGTGCTGTTGCACCTGGATTAACACTTGATGGTTATTTGTCAATAATTGGTATTATCTTAACTGGTTTTGCTTTATCAGATTTAATTTTCTTTCCGATTTATTATAAAAAGGGAAAATCAATTGTATTTTCGAGCACAATGGCAATCCTATTTTTCTCTATTTATATTGTTATTTTTACTGTCTTGCCTGCTGTGATTAGTGGTTTTGAGTGGTATGTAAATTTTATGTGCTTTAGTGGAATTGGAAATCAAATTATTGTTTTTAGTGCTGGTTTACTTTTATACATTGGTATTCATTATCTTGTTTATAGAATTTCTTCAAAAAGACTAGAGAAAGTTGATTTCTAATTTTTATGATTGAATTAAGCGAAATTAAAAAACGTATAGATAATTTACCACCTAACAGTAAAACAAAAGATTTAGACGAAATAATAAAATCATATTATAGGTTAAAAGAACCAGTTAATTTTGACCCCTTATTATTAAAAGAAAACGTTTGGCTTGCTAAAGCTTTCTTTTTTATTAACGCTCATTATATTAAAGACCCAAATAAGATGCTTGATTTCATTGATACATATAAAAGTGTTTTCTATTATTGGTATTCAACAGATTCGATTATCAAACTTGTTTCTAAAGCTGATCCAAACTTAATTTTTAAATATGCAACAAGTTATGTTAAATCAAAAGAAACATACACCAGACGTTGGGGATACGTGATGTTTATGTTTCATAATGAGAGAAAAAATGGAGAATTTGTAAATAAATTTCTTACTTTATTTAAAGAAGATGAAGAAGAGACTATACAAAATGCAGAAGCTTGGTTACTTTGTGAGTTTGCCGTTTTTAATCCTTTAGTTATCTATAATTTTCTTATTAAAAAAACACTTGGATATAAAATTACTTCTCGCGCAATTTCTAAAATTCATGATTCATTTAGAATTAGTGATGAGTGGAAAAATAAGTTCAAACAAATTCGCGAAACGTTTTAATTATGGGATATGTATTTTTAATTGTATCAACACTAAGTTGGGGGATTGCTGAAATCTTTTATAAGAAGGGTAATTTATCTAACGAAAAATATTCACATTTAAAAACAACAATGTTTGTGGGTTTATTCATGGGTATATACGCTACAATCATTTTGTTTACCCAAGGAATTGATCTAAAATCTTTCCCTTTAAATTTTGTTTATTATTTGCCAGTTGCGTTATGTTACATCTTATCGATGGTGTGTTCTTATTTTGGTGTACGTTACGTTGAAGAATCGATTTCTGATCCAATTGAAAATAGTTCGATTGCCATTGTCCCAATTTTATGCGCAATAATATTAAAAGAAAAATTTTCTCTTCCTGCTGGAATTGGGATTGCCATTGTAGTTGTGGGTGTTATTTGTTTAGGTATCTTTGATAAAAAAGGAAACGAAGATCGAATATCTAAATATGGTAAAAAGTTGGCAATTATTGCAATTGCAATGCCTTTTTGTTACATGCTACTTGATAGTGTTGGAACATTTTTAGATATCTACTATGTTGATAATGTTAATACAACTGTTTTAGTTAATGTCACCGAGACCAATATTGAACACACCGCTAACTGCGCTTACGAATTTACGTTCTTATTAGTCGCGATTGGTATATTTGTTTTCTTAAAAATCAATAAAGTAAAAATATTTTCAATAGAGTCTAATGATTATTCCTCATTAAAATGGTATCAAAAAATATTAACTCAGAAATGGAAACTATTAGCCGCTTTATTTGAAACGGTTGGACAAGCAACATATTTATTCGCACTTTCAAGTGGGCAAGGAGTAGCCGCTGTTATTTTAGGAGCCGGAACAGTTATTGTTTCTTTAGTTCTTTCACGTATTTTCTTAAAAGAAAAATTATCGATTGTTCAATATCTATTTATTGCTATTATTTTAGCGGGAATTATTACTATTTCTGTTTCAGGAGTATAGATTAATTAATTTATCATTTTAATAAATAGCAAAGTTTATTATAATAAAAAGGCAATATTTAAGAAAAGAGGTATTATTTATGGCAATTGAAGCAGGCGATTTTAAAACAGGTTTAACCGTCATGGTCGATGGTGATCCATGGGTTGTTCTTGATTTTATGCACGTAAAACCAGGTAAAGGTGCTGCTATTTTAAAAACAAAAATGAAGAACCTTAAAACTGGTTCAACACAAGAAAGAAATTTCAACGCTTCTACAAAATTTGAAGCCGCTGAAATCATTAAAAAGAATGTTCAATATTCTTATAGCGCTGGTGATACATATTACTTCATGGATATGGAAACATTTGAACAATATGAATTAGATGAAGAACATATTGGCTTTAATAAGTATTTCCTTGTTGAAGGAAATGAAGCCACTGTTATCTTCTTTAAAGGTGAAGTTCTTGATATTTCAGTTCCTGAAAAAGTTGAACTGGAAATTGTTGAAACAACTCCAGCTGTTAAAGGCGCTAGCAATACTGCAACTAAAGATGCAGTTACTAACACTGGTTTAAAACTTCGTGTTCCAATGTTTATCGAAGAAGGCGAAAAGATTATTGTCTTTACTGCTGATGGTAAATATTCTTCTAGAGCTTAATTAGGAGTTTAATGAATAAACTTGCTCTTATAACAGGTGGCGCCAAAGGTATTGGTGCTGCTATAGCTAACGAACTTGCTGCTAATCATTACGATATTGCGATTAATTATCTAACATCTGAAAAATTAGCTAATGAGTTAAAACAAACATTAACATCAAGATATGGTGTTAATGTTTTCACTTATAAGTGCGATGTTAGTGATCCTAAACAAGTTGATGAAATGATTACATATTTAGAAAATAATCATGGTGGTGTTGATATATTGATTAATAACGCCGCTGTTGATTTATCAAATATGTGGCATGAAAAAGATATTGAAGCTTTTAAAAGAACATTAGATGTTAATGTTATTGGCGCGTATAACGTCTCTCGTAGAGTATATAAATATATGTTAGAGAAAAGGTGGGGAAGAATTGTTAATATCAGTTCTACCAATGGAATTAATACATATTATCCAATGTCTCTTGAATATGACGCATCTAAAGCAGCATTAATTTCATTAACGCATAATCTCGCTATTGAATTTGCACCTTACATTAATGTTAACGCAATTGCCCCAGGTTTTATTGGGACGGAATCAGAGTTAGATGGTTATAATGAAGAATTCTTAAAGAGTGAACAAGAAAAAATTCTTCTGGGACGATATGGGAAACCAGAAGAAGTTGCTAAACTAGTGAAATTCCTAGTTAGTGATGAAGCGAGTTATGTTAATAACTCAGTAATAAGAATTGATGGAGGCCAATACGGAAGTTAGGCTTCCTTTTTTAATTTTGATAAGGCCAATAAGATTCCTAATTTACCATATTCCTTACTTAGTCCACCTTGCATGTATAAAGTGTATGGTTCAATTACAGGTGCATCAGCACTTAATTCTATTGTGGATCCTTGTGTAAATGCTCCTGCTGCCATTACTTCGTCAAATGGATATCCTGGCATTGGTGCAGGTAAAACAGTTACATATGAATCTATTGGAGAAGATTCTTGAATTCCTTGTGCGAATTTCACAAGGTTTTCTTTTGTTTTTAAGTTTACGGTTTGAATAATATCAGTTCTAAATTCATTATATTTAGGGCTAACACCATCATAGCCTAATTTTTCTAAACAGTACGCAGCAAAAACTGCTGTTTTAAGCGCATTACTAACAGCGGAAGGTGCCATAAATATTCCTTTATAAAAGGAATTAAGTTGATTAAAGTTTGCTCCTTGCTCTTTTCCGATTCCAGGAGCGGTGAGTCTTTCCGCTACCATATGGACAAGATTTTTATCTCCTGCAATATATCCGCCTGTAGAAGCAATACCCCCACCAAGATTTTTCATTAATGATCCAACTACTATGTTAGCGCCTACATGTCCCGGTTCTTTAGTTTCAACTAATTCTCCGTAACAGTTATCGACCATAATAATGACATCTTGATTTACTTTTCTAATCTCTTTAATGACATTTTCAATTTGATTTATAGTAAGTGATTTACGTGATGAGTATCCTCTTGAACGTTGAATTTCAACCAATTTAACATCATTTCTACTTAATCTATCTCTGATAGTGGATATATCAAAGTCATTATTTAATAAATCGATTTGTTCATATTTAATACCTAAACATTTTAATGATTGTGATGAACTACCAGATAAACCAATCATTTCTTGCAAAGAATCATATGGTTTTCCTGTAATAGATATCATCGTATCCCCGTGTTTAAGTAAAGCGGTAAAAGCGATATATAAAGCATTCGTGCCACTCATAATTTGAGGTCTAACTAATGCGTCCTCAGTTCCTAATGTATAAGCAAAAATTGCTTCAAGCTTATCTCTACCTGAATCATAGTTACCATAACCATTAATATCCGCAAAATCGGTATATGATACCTTATTTAAAATAAATGCACTTAAAATACGATTAGAATTAATTAAAGCCACTTCATCAATACTTTTATATATTGAATCAAGTTCTTTATCTGATTCTTTTAATAAATCTAGTAATTTTTTATCAATTTGTTCTAATACCATATTTATTCGCTATATAGAATAACATTAATAAGAATTGTTTCAAACAATTTATAAATAATGTATGATTATCCTTAGGAGAAAAAATTTTTATGAAAAAAGTTAGAATACAAGACGATTTATTCACATATGTAAATGGTGAATGGATTGAACAGGCTACTATTCCAAGCGATCGTCCATCTGCTGGTGGATTTGCAGATTTAGAAAAGGAAGTAGAAGAATTGATGCTTAATGAATTTAAAGTAATGGCTAAAACAGGCGAATGCCCTAACGAACATTTAGCAAGAGCAATAACTTTATTTAAATTAGGCGCCAATATCAAAAGTAGAAATAAACAAGGTATTAAACCTGTACTTAAAAATTTAAGCAGAATTGAAAAACTAAATGATATTAAATCATTTAATAGAGTACTTAAAGACTTTGTCTTAGATGGAATTGCATTACCTTTTGATTTATCAGTTAATCCTGATATGAAAGATACAAAGCATTATTTAATTTACATTGGTGGACCAAGAACGATTCTTCCTGATGTTACTTATTATAAAAACGAACAACAAAAACAAGCGATACTTGGATTATGGAAGAATATGGCTACGATGGTAATGGCTTATTCTCCACTTACTAAAGAAGAACAAGCTAAATATATCGAAGATACGATTAAATTTGATGCAATTATCGCTACATTAGTCAAATCAAGTCAAGAGTGGAGCGAATATACAAAACTGTATAACCCTACTTCAACTAGAAGAGTTGCTTCATTAGTTAAGCCAATTAAATTTAGAAGATTACTATCAAAATTAGTTGATGAAGTTCCTGAAACAATTTCTGTAGCGGATGTTAGATTCTTAAAGGGATTCAAAACATTATTTAATGAAGAAAACTTCTTATTGTATAAGCATTGGGCTTATGTAAATGAAATTATTTCTGCCACTCAATACTTAAGTGAAGAACTTAGAAATATTGGTGGTATTTATTCCCGTGCGTTAACGGGTGTAGCTGAAATGAGCAAACCTGATTTATTTGCTTATAATTTAGCAAGTAATTTCTATAGTGAACCAATTGGTATATATTATGGTAAAAAATATTTTGGTGAAGAAGCCAAAAAAGACGTCGTTGATATGGTTAAAGGAATTATTGAGACATACAAAAAACGTATGAATGAAAATGATTTCTTGCTTCCTGAAACGAAAGAAAAAGCCATTTTAAAATTATCTAAAATGGAAATAAAAATGGGCTATCCAGATGCATGTGACAAATTCTATGATAAATTAGTATTTAAAGGTAATAACCTTTATAGTGCAGTTTGCGAACTAGTTAGAATTAAGAAAATGGAAGAATTTTCGCTTTTAAGTAAGGATGTTGATCATAAGAAGTGGGCGATGCCTGGACATATGGTTAATGCTTGTTATAATCCAATGAGTAACGATATCACTTTCCCAGCTGCAATCTTACAAGCTCCATTTTATTCAATCAAACAAAGTAGAAGCCAAAATTTAGGTGGTATTGGTGCAGTTATTGGTCATGAAATTTCTCATGCTTTTGATAATAACGGCGCAAACTGTGATGAGAATGGTAATTTACACAATTGGTGGGGTAAACAAGATAATAAAGCCTTTAAAACGAAAACCAAATTAATGATTAAAGAATTTGAAGGTATTACTTTGCCATTTGGACAAGTGAATGCTGAATTAATTGTTAGTGAAAATATCGCAGATAATGGCGGTATGGCTGTTACTCTTGATATGATGTCTAACTTAAAAGATGCCAATTATGAAGAATATTTCATCAATTGGGCAAAAGTTTGGAGAATGAAAGCTAAACCAGAATATCAACAATTATTGCTTCAAGTTGATGTTCACGCTCCTAATATTTTAAGAGCAAATATGGGGCCAAGAAACTTTGTTGAATGGTACGATACTTATAAAGTAACCAGTAAAGATAAAATGTATATTGCTCCAAATAAACGAGTAGTGATTTGGTAAATAATTAACGTGGCACTCTGTGTCACGTTTTTTATATTGCGCAAGAAAATATCAATTTTTATTTTATGTAAAAAATGATATAATCAACCAGGTATGGAAAATATAGGTTGGGTAATTTTAGTTACATTTATTGCTGGCGTTATTGGCACTGGTATAGGTGGCCTTATTGGTGTCTTATTTAAGAAAAATAGTGCTAAATGTGTTTCACTTTTACTTAGTTTTGCTGCCGGTATTATGCTTGCAGTAGTGTGCTTTGATTTACTAACAGAATCCATTAAACCTTATCAACAAGATAAAGGCAACTGGTATTACATATTGATAGTGGTAGCGTGTGTTATTGCTGGCTTTATTATTGTATATTTTGTTAATCATTTGATTGATAAAAGGTTATCAAAAGAAGTTCCTCATACTTCAAAAGATCATATAAAACTACACGATGACTTAGATGAAATGATTCACCTTGATCACGTTGAAGTTCATAAAATAAATAAAACAAAACTATTTGCAGCAGGACTTGTTACCGCGACTGTTATTGCATTACACAATCTTCCTGAAGGAATGGTCATAGGTTCAACTTACGCAATCAATCCAAGTCAAATTATTGGTGGTAGTGGTTTTGTTATTGCTATTGTTATTGCCTTACATAATATACCTGAAGGTATGGCTGTTAGTGTCCCTTTAGTAAGCGGCGGCACAAAAAGATGGAAGGCGGTATTAATTACTGCCGCTACTGGCATTCCAACTGTTATTGGCGCAATTATTGGTTTTAGTATTGGATATGTCGGCCCAATGGGTCTTGCAATAAGTTTAGCTTTTGCTAGTGGTGCGATGCTTTATGTTGTGTTTGCGGAATTACTCCCGGAAGCTTTCTTAATGTGGAAGAGTAAATTACCTGCATTAGTTTTATTAGCAGGAATGTTATTGGGCTTTGTGATTGTTTTAATATAATTGGGTATTAATTACCAGTATATTAGGCGGTGATAATATGATAGAAATTAAAAACTTAACTAAAGAATTTAAAAAACCAATCCGAGGAGAAGGTTTTTTTGGGATGTTTAAGTCCTTATTTTCACGTAAATATGAAGTTACTACTGCAGTTAATCATATCAATTTAACAATTCCTGATGGACAAATTGTTGGATATATCGGTTCTAACGGAGCAGGAAAATCAACAACAATCAAAATGATGTGTGGAATATTAACTCCTAGCGAAGGCGATGTAATAATTAATGGTTTAAGCCCCGTTAAAAAAAGAAAATCAATCGCTAATGAGATTGGTGTAGTTTTTGGGCAAAAAACACAATTGTGGTGGGACATACCATTAATTGAAACATTTAAAGTTTTAAAAGAAATTTATCAAGTTAGTGATGAAGATTATAAAAATCGAATGGAATTTTTAACTGATTTATTAGATCTAAAACCATTTATGCATCAACCAGTTAGAACTCTTTCTTTGGGACAACGTATGCGTGGAGATTTAGCTGCAGCTATGTTACATAATCCAAAAATTTTATTTTTGGATGAGCCAACAATAGGGCTTGATATTTTAGTTAAAACTAAAATGCGTGATGCAATCAAGACGATGAATAAAAAATATGGAACAACTGTTATATTAACCACTCACGATATGGAAGATATTTCTGACTTATGTTCAAGAATTGTAATGATTGAAAAAGGAAACATTATTTACGATGGTTCAATTAAAGATATCAAGAAAAAGTTTGGTGATTTAAGAACGATCACAATCCCATACACAGGTGAAATAGAAAATATTGTCTTAGATACGTTTGATTTTAGAGTCAGCTATGAACATGTTGATGAAAATTTACTTATTAAATTTGATGGTGAACAAATTGAACTTGAAAAAGTAGTGGATTATACCTTTCACACCTTAAAAGCAAAAGAAATGAATATTAAAGAGATATCTCTTGAAGATGTTGTTAAACAAATAATGGAAACCGATGATTAAAAGTCTTAAAAAGTACATACCATTTTTTAAAGGTGGAATGATGAATTCGCTTGCCTATCGGGCAGCTATTTTAACTTGGCTAATTATTACTTTTTTAGAAGTTGTATGCGTAGTCTTTTTATGGAAAGCTGTTTATGATTGCGCGATTCCTGCTCCTGGACAAAGTGAGGCAATAATTAATGGTTTTACCTTTAAACAGATAATTGTTTATTTTGTATTTGTTAACATTATTACCTTTGTTTCTTTTCCCGGAGAAACCCTTTGGAATATTAATGAAGAGATTAAAAAAGGCACGATTTGCATGGCTTTTACTAAACCAATTAGTTATCGAGGTAGATATTTATTTACCACATTTGGTTTAGTTGCTGTCTCATTTTTAATTTTTGGATTACCAATGTTTGCTATCTCTTACATTATTTTCGCTTGCATTGGTTTTATTAAAATAACTTCAGTTGGTTCGGTATTCTTTTCTATATTTGCTTTTATAGTGTTAGAAATTCTTGCCGTAATGATTAATGACGCGATTGATTATTTCTTTGGTATATGTTGCTTTTATAGTGCGAGTGGTTGGGGCATCAATTTATTCAAAACAGTTGTTGCAAACTTTTTAGGTGGCACACTTTTACCATTAAGTTTTTTTAAATTTGGCAATGTAGATATTTCCAAAGCAGTGAATTATCTTCCTTTTGCAGGAATGGTGCAAAATCCTGTTATGGCGTTGATGAGCGAATATTCTACTCTTGAGACTTATTTACACGTTATTCATACAATAGGCTTATCGCTTGTCTGGGTAATTATATTAGAAATAATTAACGCAATTTTCTTTGCTCATGCAAGTAAGAAAGTAACGGTGCAAGGAGGATAATATGGGACATTATATAAAACTATATTTCACTTGTATCAAACGCTCGATAATGGGAAGAATGGAATATCGTAGTAATTTATTTATTGGTATTTTTGCTTTTATTGTCTCTAATGTTGCTTCGATTCTTTCAATTTATTTTATCGTTAATTCCGTTCCTGAAATGCGTGTTGCTGGTCAAGGTGTATGGAATATTTGGGAAATAGGTTTTATTTATGGTTTTACCATGTTACCTGTGGGAGTTGACCATTTATTTACTGATGAACTCTGGTTGGTGGCGTATAGAAGAGTCAAAGATGGATCTTTAGATCAACATTTCTTAAGACCCGCTCCAACATTATTTATGGTTATTAGTGAAAACTTCCAATTAGAAGGACTGGGCGAACTTATTGTAGGTACTGCGATGCTTCTTGTTTGCGGGCTTAATCCTAGTGTTCATGTTCTTATAAATGTTGGAAATGTATTCTTGTTTATTTTCGCTACAATATTCGGAGCGTTAATTATTACTTCTTTTAAAATTATGATTGCTGGATTAGCGTTTATTATTAAATCCAGTGGTCCAATTTTACAAATTATTTATAACTGTAATACATATGTAAAATATCCCCGTGGAATATATCCTGCTGCTATTAAAATTATCTTAACTTTTATTTTCCCATTCATGGTATTTGTATCTTTTCCAGTGGAAATATTTTTAGGTTTTTCGACTCTTAATCCATGGATGATTTCTGGAATTATTATTGGAGTAGCGGTGGGTTTATTTATTTTGTCTTTATTTGTTTGGTCGCTGTGCGCTAAACATTACGAAAGTACTGGTAGTTAAAAAAAGAAGAAATTAATCTTCTTTTTTAATATATTTTATATATTCTTGCTGTGAGGTATTTGCTAACTCTCGCATTTGGCTAATACATTTTTCGTGTAAATATTCTTTATTAGCACTTATACTTTCTCCTGGAAGTGGATAGATAGGTTTACCTATTCTAATAACTTGTCGAGGAGTTTTTCTAAATTTACGTTTTTTCCATACTGTTACCATCGGAATAACAGGTGCGTACATCATGCTTGGGTATATAAAACTATTATTTGGGAAAGGTCTAATTTTTGTATAATATGGCCATATATGAGCTTCAGGATATATTAAAATTGCTTGATGTTTCTTTTTTACATACCACTCAATGGCGTCCATCATATTATGGAAATTATCGCGATCTTCTTTTTCTGGTAAAGGAATGTATCCTAACGCGCGGCATATGTTACGAACGATCGGCATTGATAAAGTATCGCTATAACCAATGATGTTAATACGCTTTCCAAAACTAATAAGCGATTGATATTTTAATACATCGGATATGGCAACGTGGTTAGCGTAAATAAAGCCACCTTCCTTTTTAATTTTCTTGTAGTGGCGGCGATTTTCTACTCTTATTCCATGTAAATAGCAATAAGTTGCTAAAATTGGGATAGCAATTACGTGATATAAAATTCCGGAAAAGAAATTATTTATGGGATTAGTTCTTTTGTATTTATAGTTTTTAGGAACGCCTGGACGTTTTAATCCGAGTTCATCAAAATCATCATGGAGTTCGTCTTTCCAATAAATAGTTTTGCTTTTTTTCCATTCGTTATGCTTTGCCATGATTATTTAATGTTTTCGTGAGTAATGTTTCCGCTATGATCGACTGGTTGCCATGTTCTTCTTTTGCTAGGTTTAAATAAACCAACAAGAAATGCGTAAAGAATAAAAACGAAAAATAGCCAGTAGTTAGTGCATGTCCATACCGCAGTAGGGAAGTTAAACTTCAATTTTTTATTATCTTTAATAATAACTGCTAAAGCAATAAGGAAGAATGTCACGTATAAGATTGCGAATGAAATGAATGCTTGTCCAACAAAGTTTCCCGTAAATTCACTTTTATCAATGAGTGATAATAGTGATAACACAAATGATATTAAGAATAATAAGAAGTTAGATATCGTATAAAAAACAAAAGGATAAATTCCTAAATTAAATTCAAATTTAGCCCAGAATCTTTGCCTATCTGTCGTGCTATGATAGTCAATTTCAGGGTGAGTTTTAAATTCTTTTCTTTTTTCAAAATAACCCCAAATCCATCTTATCATTTGACGATGACTGCTTTTCCATGTTCCACCTTGTTCATCATAAAACTCAATAAGTGGGTAATAACGCATATTAACATCGTGATAATAACACCATGTAGTAAGCTGAATATCTTCAGTCATCCCTGTAAATATCCATCCTCCTGCATCATCAATAATTTCTCTATTAACAAAAAAACCAGTTCCGCATATCGTTGATTTCTTAAATAAATTTGTTCTCATTCTCGCGGTAAATGTATACATGTACGAGAAAAATATTGCGCTTATACAGGTAAGTGTATTCTCGCTCGCATTCGTATAATTCCTATATCCCATTCCAACTTGGACACCAGTTTGCCTTAAGTTGTTCATTGTTTCGATATATTTAGGTGAAGCAACATTATCTGCATCAAAAATCATATACGCATCATAAACAAGATTATTTTCCTTAAAGTGATTAATAAGTTCTTGAATTGCAAAACCTTTTGTTCTTCTATTTTCTAAATTTTTTCTTACAAAATAGTGATAACCAAAACTGCGACAAATGATAGTAGTTGGATCATCTTCGCTTTCTACGATAACCCAAACATCAAAATAATTTGGATCGTATGTTTGTTTTTTCATACTAGATAATGAATTTTTAATTACTCTAGCTTCATTTCTAGCGGGAATGATTATGGCAAACTTTGTTTTATTATCACTATGTGGTATCGGTTTTACTTTCTTCCCTGAAATTATTAATCCTGCAACATAGTACCAACCAACAATTAACATAACAAAAAAGATTATGGCGACTGTGGTATTAATAACATTAAGCATTAATTGGTAATCAATCATCTTTTATATTTTGCTTAATCTTACTTGTTTTATCAAGATAAAAAAAGAATAATAATATTAGGAGGACTACAAAATGAATTTAAAAGGTAGTAAAACAGAACAAAATTTATTAACCGCTTTTGCAGGTGAATCTCAAGCTAGAAATAAATACACTTATTTTGCAAGCAAAGCTAAAAAAGAAGGGTATGAGCAAATTGCCGCTATCTTCTTAGAAACAGCAGATAATGAAAAAGAACACGCTAAATTATGGTTTAAATATTTAAACGGTGGCGAAGTTCCTTCAACTATTGAAAATCTTAAAGCAGCTGCAAGTGGTGAAAACTATGAATGGACTGAAATGTATAAAGAATTTGCTGAAGTTGCTAAAGAAGAAGGTTTTTTAGAAATTGCGGCTAAATTTGAATTAGTAGCTAAGATCGAAGCTGAACATGAAAAGCGTTATCTAAAATTATTAGATAATGTTCAAGGTGGAAAGGTTTTTATTGCTCCAGATGTTCAAGTTTGGAAATGCCGTAACTGTGGACATATTGTTGTTGGTAAGTGCGCTCCTGAAGTGTGCCCAACATGCAACCATCCAAAAGCATATTTTGAATTAAGAGCACAAAATTATTAATCTAAAAATTAAGCCATTACTAAAAAAATAGTGGTGGCTTTTTTTTATTTTCTTGATTTTTTAACTCGTATTATGGATAATATATAAGCACTGGACCATTGGTGTAGCGGTTAACATGTCTCCCTGTCACGGAGAAGACCACGGGTTCGATTCCCGTATGGTCCGCCATTTCTATATCTAGCAAAATAAAAACTAGGTATATGTGTTATTTGGCCCGGTAGCTCAGCTGGTAGAGCAATGGACTGAAAATCCATGTGTCGCCGGATCGTCCCCGGCCTGGGCCACCATTAATATAAAGCTTGATTGAGGTCAGGCCTTTTTTATATAAAATTTAGGAAACGAGTGGGAATCCTGGGTAATTCAATTGCCGAGTAGTTCACTATAATGAATAAGTTAGGAGATAAAAACTTATGGTAAAAATTCGACATTATTTTATTACATTAGGCATTTTACTTGCTCTTCTTGTTGTTGGTGCTTGTTTAGATCTAAATTGTAGTGAAGTATTATTTAACGCTAATTCAAATTTTACCAGCGCGATATGTGCTAGTAATTATATGTTAATTATTTATTTCTTCCTATGTTTCTTGGGGTTAACGTTATTTCTAATAACGATTCCTAAAAATCGTGGGTGGTTAACATGGGGTCCATTTGTTATTGGAATACTTTTATTAGGCCTTTCTATTTATGAATACTTTAAAGATTTAATGGAATTTGGTGGATCTAAATACTTTAATGGCACTTTTGAAAATAATATTTATGGCGAAGTGGGTATGTGGATTCATAACTTAGTTATCTTTGTTGCATTGGCTGTTTGTGTATATTTGGCCTATCATTTCGTTTTCAAAAAATGCGATCAACAAAAAGTATTTACCGCCACTAAAATTATGGTTGTTATGTTTGTGTTAGAACTTGGCTTGTCCGTTGTCATTAAATATATTTGGTCTAGACCAAGACCATGGTATGTTTTTAGTGGACTTGATGGTTTAAAACCAGAAGAAATCTTTAGATATGTCTACCAACCTCAACCATTTGCGTGCTTAAAGACTACTGGAGTTGTGCAATCTTCTTGGGTCAAATCTTTCCCTAGTGGACATACTGGTAGAGCTACAACTACATTTGCTAGCTTAATTGTTTTGGCTACTGTCTTCCCTAAATTTGATAATCGTTTTACTAGAACTTTGTTACTATATTTTGCAACGTTCTTCGCAATTTTTGTTGGATTCTTAAGAGTGTTAGGTGGCGCTCATTTTTTAAGCGATGTTATGTTTGGGGCAATAATATCAATTACTGTTTGTTATTTTGTTCCTAAATTCTTAGAAAGCAAAAAGAAAATAGTATTTACAGATTCTAACAAAGAATAACTATATTAATTGATTAATAAAAAGTACGGAATTATTATCAAAACGTGCCTTTAATTTTAAAAATTTTTAATTTTTCTCTTGCAATAATATTTTATGGTGGTATAACTATTAGCAATTAAAGAGTAAATCACCTCTTCGTTTCGTCCGAAATGACGTAAAACTAGAGGAGGATTAATATGATTAACTCAATTGAAATGCCAGTAAGATTAGTAAATAACACCTATTACTCCTTGAGCATCGTAGGTGCTGGTAAAAAAAGTGACACCGATGGAATCTACAATTCCCGTCAACAAGCGGAAAAAGTAATGTACAAAATGGTGAAAAAACTTGGTACCAAAATCGTTACTACTTACGAAGATCATCACGATAAAACATACATCTGTGATAATAATGTCAGCTTCTATATTCAAAGATATTGCTAGTTGGCATTAGCAAAACCAAAACTAAAAGACGAGAAATCGTCTTTTTTTGTTTAACTAATATTTAAATAATATTATTATTATATTTGTATGTTGTTCGGAAAATATGTAAACAAATTTTATAAAAAATATGCCTTCTTTTTTATTGCGGGCATACTTTTACTTATCGCTGTTGACTGGATTCAACTATATATTCCTGAATTTACTGGAAATATTGTTACTTTATTAACAGGTACCATTACTCCTGAAGCAAAAACTCAAATTGGACTTTATATTTTATATATATTATTAGTCGCCGTCGGAATGTTTTTTGGGCGTTTGGGTTGGCGTGCTTGTATTTTATTTACTGCCTTAAAAATTGAACGAGATATACGTAGAGATATGTTTATGAAAGCGGAACGCCTTTCTTTATCATATTTTCACGAGAATAGTGTTGGCACTGTTATGGCTTGGTTTACTAATGATCTTGATACTATTCAAGAATCATTTGGCTGGGGCATAAACATGATGGTGGATGGAATATTCCTTCTTATTTTAACAGTAGTTAAAATGTTTGTTAATGTTGACTGGTTCCTTTCCGTTATTGCTCTAGCCCCTGTTATTTTAATTGTTATTTGGGGAATGCTTGTTGAAAAAGCAATGAGTGAACATTGGGACGCTAGACAAAAAAGCTTTGATAAACTATATGATTTTACCCAAGAAAACTTTACTGGCATTAGAGTAATTAAAGCCTTTGTAAAAGAAAACCAAGAGATTTTTGCTTTCTCCAAAGTTGCAAAAAATAATTACAATTCGCAATTCTCTTTTGTCAAAGTAAGCATTAGGTTTGATGTTGCAATTGAAGTGATTATTTCGCTTATTGTTGCTGTTATTCTTGGTTTTGGTGGATGGTTTGTTTATGCCGCTGCTTCGGGTAATCCGATTGTTATTGGCGGTTATGTGGTAAATCTTGAAACCGGTAAATTAGTTGAATTCTTAGGCTATTTTGATACATTAATTTGGCCATTAATTGCTCTTGGACAAATGATTACAATGCGCGCAAAAGCAAAAGCATCTTTAAGTCGTATTGTTAAATTTATTGACGCTCCCGAAGATATATCAGATCGTCCTGATAGTGTTGATTTAGAGGTAAAAGGTAAAATAACATTTAGCCATTTCTTCTTTAAATATCCTGATAATGTTGATGAAGAATACCTTCATGATATTAATCTTATGATTAATCCAGGAGAAACAATTGGTGTAGTTGGAAAAATTGGCTGTGGTAAATCTACATTAATGAATTCTTTATTACGTCTATATAATGTTACTCCAAGAAGTGTGTTTATTGACGATGTTGATATTATGGATATTAAACTTGAAACATTAAGGAAAAGTATCGCTGTTGTGCCGCAGGAAAATTTCTTATTCTCCGATACGATAGAAAGTAATATTAATTTCGCTAATAACGCGATGAGCCTTGATTTTGCTAAAAAAGCTGCTGCTTTTGCCGGCGTAAATGAAGATATTATGGGCTTTTCTAAACAATATAGCACTGTAAGTGGTGAAAGAGGAGTTACTCTTTCTGGTGGACAAAAACAACGTATCTCATTAGCAAGAGCGTTTGCTAAGGATGCACCAATTATGATTTTAGATGACTCTGTTAGTGCTGTTGATTTAAAAACTGAAGAATTAATTTTAAAAAATATTAAAGAACAACGTAAAGGCAAGACCACAATTGTAGTTGCCTCTAGAGTTTCTACCGTTTCACATTTTGATCGCATTATTGTCTTAAATGATGGTAAATTAGAAGCTTTTGATACACCGATAAATTTAATGAAGAATTCACCTACATATCAAAAGATGGTCTTCTTACAAAAACTCGAAAAAGAAGTAGAAGGGAGGTAAAAATGAACGATGAGTTAATGGCCCTAAAAGGCGATAAGCATTTACCAAACAAAGTGCTTTATAAACGAATTTGGAAATATCTTAAACCATATTGGCCTAAGTTCCTTTTAGCGTTATTTTTAATCCTTCTTAATGTTGGTACTAATATCGTCATTCCTTTATTTACTTCTTACTTGACTGATTATTTATCAAAAGGCATATTCAATGAACCTTTAAAAATAATTCTAATGTGCGCGTTAGGACAGCTGGGAATATCTATTGCGTCACAGATAATTTTATATTTTGAAAGCATTATATTATGTAAGACTGGTGAAACTATTGTTTATAACATTCGTATGGAAGTTTTTGCTCATATAGAAAATATGTCACAAAATCAATTTAACGAAATGCCTGTTGGTAGCTTGGTTACTCGTGTTGCTAACTATACTGCAAGTATGTCGGAATTATTTACTTCCACAATTGTTAATATGATTCGAAATATTTTAACAGTTATTGGTGTATATATTATCATGTTAACAGTTAACCCACTTTTAAGTGCATTGTTATTACCAGTTTTAGCGCTTGTTGCTTTTGTTTCTCTCTTCTTTAGAAAAGTAGTAACTAAATATTTTGTTATTGAAAGAGGGGCATTAAGCGACTTAAATACTTACCTAAACGAGAACTTATCTGGAATGAAGATTATTCAACTCTTTAACCAAGAAGAACGTAAATTAAAAGAGTTTGACATAAATAACAATTATTATTACAAATCCAGACTTAAAGTCTTTATTGCCTTTAGTATTTATCGCCCACTCATTTCATTAATTTATTTCTTGGCGGTTGCGATGACATTCTATCTTGGCATTCAAGACTGGATTGCTATTACCAGTGGTGGTGTCGTTGCGTTCTACTTATATTTATCGAGATTCTTTAACCCTATTCAAAATTTAGCGGATCAACTTAATTCCCTTCAAAAAGCAAGAACTGCTTCTGAAAGATTATTAAATCTTTTGGATGTTCAACCTCAAGTTCTTGATGTTCCTGAAGCAAAAGATATTGAAAAATTTAATGGTAAGATTGAGTTTAAACATGTTTGGTTCGCTTATGAAGAAGAAAATTGGATATTAAAAGATGTTAGTTTTGTTATCGAACCAAAAACAACAGTTGCTTTTGTTGGTGCGACAGGAAGTGGAAAAACCACAATTCTATCTTTGATTGTTAGAAATTATACTATACAAAAAGGAACAATTTTAATTGATGATATGGATATTAATAGTATAACTATTACTTCGCTAAGAAAAGCTGTTGGACAGATGCTTCAAGATGTATTCTTATTTACTGGAAATATAAGAGATAATATTACGCTTCACGATGACTCATTTAGTGATGAACAAGTTAATGAAGCTTGTAAATATGTTAATGCGGATAGGTTTATTAATAAGTTGCCTAAGCGACTAGATCAAGAAGTGATTGAAAGAGGTGAAAACTTCTCTCAAGGCCAACGCCAGTTACTCTCCTTTGCACGTACTGTTTTGCATCAGCCACAAATCCTTATATTGGATGAAGCTACCGCGAATATTGATACTGAAACCGAAGTATTAATTCAAGAAAGCTTAGAAAAAATGAAGAGTATTGGAACTATGTTAATTGTTGCTCATCGATTATCAACTATTCAAAAGAGTGATCAAATATTTGTATTACAAAATGGCCAGATTATTGAAAGAGGAAATCATCAATCATTGCTTAAGCAAAAAGGGCAATATTACAAACTGTATCAATTGCAATTTGAAGAAGAGTAATAAGTACTCTTTTTCTTTTGTTTCAATAAAATAATGAGGAGCTCCCTCTTGCATTTAGGAGGGTGAAGCGGTTATCATAATGGTGTGTGTTGGGAGAACATCTTGATAACCAAGAGATGTTTCCCTTTTTTTATCTACCGCTTATGTAAAGCTACAAAAGTGATACAAATAACTAGCACCATTAGGAATGTGATTTCTAAAAGTTTCATTCCTTTCTGCAAGAGGGCTTTCATGGGTCATGACGCCATGCCTCCTAATGAGGAAATCAATAATTCCCCCATATTTATAAATAGGGGTAAAAAGTTAATTTTTCATAAAAATATAAATAAAAAAGAATCATAAATTGGCAACTTGCTTGTTTTATTTATAATAAATAGTTAAGATTATATAGACTCTTATGTAAACGATATAGTTTGCGTAGTGTTTGATATATTAATATTTAAGGAGGCTAATTATGAAAAAAGATAATGATAAATATAACAAAATTGTCAAAAAGCCTTCCTTTATATTTTCTCGATCATTTATTTGCTTTGTTATTTTATTGATTGAAGTTTCTGCCATTGTTGCTTTGATGGTGATATTTAATCAATCGCATGTTGCTATTTTTGCTGTATCAGAAACTATTGCAATTATTGGTGCGTTATTTGTCATTAATGACAAGAGTGATCCATCATATAAGATTACATGGCTTTTCTTTATGACCGTGTTTTCACTACTTGGTGTTGTTTTCTATTTCTTGTTTGCGAATAAGAAATTTACCAAAAAAGAAAAGATGAAAACCGCTCGAGTTAGAAACGAATTACAAAAAGGAATGAATTCTCGTCTAAGTGATGCGATGACTGAAAGAATTGATATTGATAAAGAACCTGATGCATATAACATTTCCCATTACATCAAAAATGCTGCCGGTATTGATATCTTTAGAGATACCCATGTTGATTACTATGCTTGGGGTGATGATGCTTTTCAACCAATGCTTGATGCCTTAAAAAGCGCTAAACATTACATTTTTATGGAATATTTCATCATTGACCATGGTAAATTCTGGAATTCAATATTAGAAATATTAATGCAAAAAGCTAAAGAAGGCGTTGATGTTAGGGTTATTTATGATGACTTAGGATGTATGACAACGTTACACAGCAAGTATTACTTATATTTAAGAGATAATGCTATTAAAGCCTATAAATATTCACCAATTAAACCAGTTCTCGATATTAGAATGAATAACCGTGATCATAGAAAAATCCTTGTTGTTGATGGCTATATTGGGTTTACTGGTGGAATCAATATTGCTGATGAATACATAAATGAGATTGTTAGATTTGGCAAATGGAAAGATAACGCTATTAGGCTTGAAGGTGATGGCGTATTTGGTTTAACCGCTCTTTTCTTAGCTACATGGACATCGATTACAAAAGAAAAAGAGGATGTTAATTATGTTGACTATCTTCCAATTCGACATAACTTAAATATTGAAAAAATTAAAGTTCGAAATGGATTCGTGCAGCCTTATGGTTCGCTTCCATATAACTATGAGACTGTTGGTGCTAAAGTCTATATCGATATGTTGATGCGTGCCAAAAAATATGTGTACATATCTACTCCATATTTGATTCTTAATAAGGAAATGGAAAACGCGATATGTCAAGCGTGCAAAAATGGTGCTAAAGTTAAACTTTTAACCCCACATATCCCTGATAAGAAAATGGTCTTCCAGTTAACGCGAAGTTTCTATAAGCCGCTTATTGAAGCTGGTGTTGAAATATACGAATTCACTCCTGGATTTGTACATGCAAAAACGTTTGTGGTCGATGGAGAAATGGCCACTGTTGGAACAATTAACTTAGATTATCGTAGCTTGTTCCTACACTGTGAAAATGGTGCGTTCTTATATAAGGTTGATTGTATCAAAGATATAGAAAAAGATTTCGAAAATACCTTCATGGTGTCGATGCCATATACAAAAGAAATGGTTGATAAGACCAAATGGTACACTAGAGGTTTTAGAGCAATACTAAGAGTATTTGCCCCGTTAATGTAAAGGAGAAAATAAATGCTTAGATTAGTTGATATTAAAAAAGATTATGTCATTAAGGGTCTTGAACCAGTTCACGCTCTTAAGGGTATCACGGTTAATTTTCGCCGCAATGAATTTGTTGCTATTTTAGGACATTCCGGATGTGGTAAAACCACATTACTTAACATTATTGGTGGATTAGACCGTTATGATAGTGGTGATTTACTTATCGAAGGTAAATCCACAAAAGAATATAGCGATAGAGATTGGGATACATATCGTAACCACTCAATTGGTTTTGTTTTCCAAAGTTATAACTTGATTCAACATAGCTCAATTTTAGCTAACGTTGAACTCGCTTTAACTATTGCGGGAGTAAGCAAAAAAGAAAGAAGAGAAAGAGCATTAGCAGCGCTAGAAAAAGTTGGCCTTGGTGGACTTGCTAATAAAAAGCCAAACCAACTATCTGGTGGACAGATGCAAAGAGTCGCCATCGCGCGTGCATTAGTAAACAATCCTGAGATACTTTTAGCTGATGAACCTACTGGCGCTCTTGATAGTGAAACAAGTGTCCAAATTATGGACTTATTAAAGGAAGTTGCTAGTGATAGATTGGTCATCATGGTTACTCATAACCCTGATCTTGCTACTCAATATGCTTCACGAATTATAAAGATGAGCGATGGAGTATTAACAGATGACTCTAATCCATATAAAGGCGAAAGTGAAGCCGATAGAGAAAAGGCTCAAAAAGCAAAAATATCCAAAGGTGATAAAGCAAAAACAAGCATGTCTTTCGCTACTGCCTTTGGCCTTAGTGGTAGAAACTTACTTTCAAAATTAAAAAGAACAATCTTAGTTTCGATTGCTGGATCAATTGGTATTATTGGTGTTGCTAGTGTCCTAAGCGTATCTACAGGCGTTAATTCTTATATTGATAGCATGCAAGATGATATGCTTTCTAGTTATCCTCTTACCATTGCTGAAGAAAGTGTTGATTATACTTCTTTAATGGCGGGACTTAGTAATCTTTCAAACAAAGAAAATATTCCGATTGATTTATCGAGCAAAGTTGGCGTTGATAGCATGATTGCATACTTAATGGATAAATATAGTGATTTCACACAAGTAAAAACCAATGATATTAATGAAGAATTACTTCAATATATTGCGGATATGGATCCTAATATGCTTGCAAGCATTAATTATAAATATAATGTTGATCTTACGAATAATTTATTCGTCAACTGGAGCAAAGATGGTGATTACACAAAAACTAAATATTCATTAAATGGATTAACACAAATGTATATTGCGGAACTTCAAACTGTTAAAGGCTTTGGCGAATACGCAAAATTTGTCGATTTATTTACTGGCTTTTTAAAACAATTACCAGCTGGTGAAGATTATATTTCAAATCAATATGATTGTATCGCTGGACACTTCCCAACTAATGATAATGAATTAATGTTAGTAGTGGATAATAACCAAACCGAAACCGATATCTTATTAGCGCAGTTGGGTTTCTTTACTGAAGAAGAATTTTTAAATATTGCTCGTGTTGGTGTATGGGAAAGTCAACATAAAGACGCTACAGAAGAAGAAAAAGAAGCATATCGTCGTGCACATGATTATCCAAAAGCGTTTGATTTTGATACTATTCTTAATAAAGAATTTGCCTATTATTCTCATGATGAAATGTTTAATTATGGTGAAGCTTATAGAACTATCAAACCAACAATTAAAATTCTTTCTGATCCAACAACAAAAGATTATTTCACTCTTGCATATGACGTAAATAAAGATATTTTAGAAGGTGAATTTTCTTCCTATATGCTTACGTTTGTAAGAAGTGGTGAAAAAACTGGTTCATATTTAGGTGATTGGTCTACGACCATTCCTTCTTATGGAACAATTGCTGTTACTTTAAAAGATACTGAATGGGCTTATAAACCATTTTTCCCTGAATATCCATATGAAGCAGTAGTTAATTTGATGGGCGATATACAAACAACAGGATATTTAGAAACCGACGTTCCAATTATCACTAATGGATATTATTATCCATTTAATGCTAAAAGTAGCTGGAATGGAATAGATAGTAAAATTGTTGGTATTTATAAACCTAAATCCAATATTAAATTTGGTTCATTATCAAGAGGTTTGTATTATACGCCAAAACTAACCGCAAAATATATGGCTGATGCTATTATTAGCCGTATTGTTAATGGCTTTAGCAATGGTGGAATTCATATTGACGGGATGAAAGATTATATCACCAAAAAGACCAATGCTAAATTACCATGTTATGTTAAATTTACTTTTACCTCCTTCATTGATGGAGATGAACATCCTATTCCAGGTTGTGAAGGTGTAGCCTACGCTATTAATACAAATTTAGAAGATTCTCTTTCTTCAATGTTTGGAGCGGGTTCTTCTAGCCTCACTGATGTTAACATTACATATTTAAGATCTATTTCTGGTATTTCTTGTAAAGAAAGACATAATCCAATTACCGATGAAACCTATTATGAATTTGGTAGTTGTCCTGTAAGCGTTGAATTCTATCCGCGTAACTTTAAAGAAAAAGATCAAGTTAATGAGTATTTAAAAGTTTGGAACTCGGATAAAGATATTAAGTTATCAACTGGTGAAGTATTATCAAAAGATATGCGTGATGAAATCACTGTCACTGATACTATTTCATTAATTATCGCTGTTATTAATACTCTGATTTTAAGTGTCACAATTGCTTTAGTAGCCTTTACAAGCTTGTCTTTAGTAGTTTCATGTTTCATGATTGCTGTTATAACTTATATTTCTACTATGGAACGTGTTAAAGAAATTGGTGTTATTCGTTCTCTTGGTGGACGAAAGAAAGATGTCTCACGTTTATTTATTGCTGAATGTTTCATTACCGGCCTTGCTAGCGGCTTAATTGGTGTATGTGTAACATTCTTCTTAACATTAATAATTAACGCTGTCAGCGCTCCTTTAGGAGTGCCTCAAGTCGCAATCTTAACTGCGCTTATCACTGGTAGTATGATTGTCCTATCAATTTTACTCAATGTATTGAGTGGTTTAATCCCTTCAATGAAGGCCAGTAGACAAGATCCAGTTATTGCTCTTAGAAGTGAATAATGAAAAAGATTGGTATCGTTTCTTTAGGGTGTGACAAAAATCGTGTTGATAGTGAACTTATTTTAGGTTTACTTGATCATTACGAATATTTAATTGTCCCTTCAATTGAAGAAAGCGATATGATTATTGTCAATACTTGTGGATTTATTAACGATAGCAAAAAAGAAAGTATTGATACTATTTTAGAAATGATTAGCTATAACAAACCTGTCATTGTCGTTGGTTGCTTAGTTGAACGTTATTTAGATGAATTAAAAAAAGAAATCCCAGAAGTTGCTTTATGGATACCGATTAGGGATTATTATCGTTTTAATGAACTATTATCAACTTTAGATACAGAATTACGTAGTAATGATGGGTTAGATTATCATTACCGTATGATTTCAACAGGCAATTACAGCGCTTATCTTCGTATTGGTGAAGGTTGTTCTAACCATTGCGCCTATTGTGCAATTCCTTTAATTAGAGGTGAATATCGTTCAAGAACATATTCTGAAATTATTTCGGAAGCTAAAAATTTAGCTCAAATTGGAATTAAAGAATTAATAGTCTTAGAGCAAGATACCACTAAATGGGGTTTAGATTTAGGCGATAAATACGATATTACTTATTTACTAAAAGGCTTATTAAAAATAAGTGAATTTTCTTATATAAGACTTTTATATTTATATCCTGATGAGATTAGTGATGAACTCATTGATTTAATCGCTAATGAGCCTCGACTTACTCCTTACTTTGATATTCCTATTCAACATAGTGAAGATCATGTTCTTTCTTTAATGAATAGAAGAGGAAATAAAGAATATTTACGCACGCTTTTTAATAAAATTAAAACCAAAATCCCTAATGCCATAATCCGCACTACCTTATTAGTGGGATTTCCAGGTGAAACTGAGGAAGATTTTAAAGGTTTAATCGACTTTATTAAAGAGATTGAATTTGATCATTTGGGTTGCTTTATTTATTCAAGAGAAGAAGACACTCCAAGTTATAATTTTAATCAGCAAATCGATGAAGATATTAAAAAGAAAAGAAAAGATATTGTTATGCGAACTCAACAAAGTATTTCATATCGTAAAAATAAAAAACATGTTGGTGAAATTATGTCTGGCTTAGTTGTGGGAAAAGAAAATGATAAATATTTATTAAGGAGCTATTATAATGCTCCTGATGATATTGATGGAAAAATATATTTCACCAGTGAAAAAGATTTATTACCAGGTGAAATTGTTAAAGTTAAGATTGTAGAAGCTTTTGTCTATGACCTATTTGGAGAGCTTATTAAATAAGGGTTGTTAAAAAAATAAAAGTCATTATATAATAACTAACGCCGCTCCCTTAGTTAAACGGTATAACAGATCCATGGTAAGGATCAATTGGTGTTTCGACTACGCCAGGGAGCACCACTTAAAATAGGTTTGGTTCATCAAGCCTTTTTATTTTATTTTTATTTTCATATAATGAATATGTTATGGCAGTTGGAATTAATAAAAAGTTATATGAAAGAAGAATGGAATTAGATTATTCCGTTACTGAAGCGTGTATTCGACTTGATATTAGAAAAAGACACTTATATTTAATTGAAAATGGATATATTGATGTTGATGAAAAATTACAACAAAAATTCATTCGTAAATATAAACTCGATCCTGATTTCTTTAATAATGATGAAAATTTAGGTTATCCAACTCCATTAGATGCAGTAGAAGCACCTACTAGCCCTAAAGTAATAAAGATTTTATCTTCCCTTTGGATTAAGATTATTTCTTTAGCCTTTGCGGTTGGCTTAATAATTATGGGCTCTTATGGCCTATATTATTCTCCTCGTATTCAGGAATTAACACCAACACATTTTAATAACGATATTAATAATCTTGATAGTTACGCTAAAAGTAGTGGTGTACATTATAATTATATATTCAGTATCATGGCAACCCTTAGGTTGGATGATTATTATGCCATTGAAAACGAAGACACTGTTAAAGACGAAACTGGATCATCATATAACTTTTATTCTGCCGCGAACTTTTTTGAAAAAAAGGAAAATATTTCTTATACATTTACTTCTTCCAGAGGATTGTTATTTACTAAAGAATTAGTTTATCTTCCTTTTGAAGTTGGTAACTTATTTTACGAAACAGAAACAAAATACGAAGAACAATATTCTAGGACACACTTATATTTATATGAAAGCAATGATTCTTTAATGCTTAATTGCTTATATCATTTGTCCGTAGATAAATCTATTGATGGAAAAAATTATGAATTTAATCTTGTAGAATGTTTTGATGATTATGGTAGCTATACGTTAAATGAACATGATTTTGAATATCATATTTGCACATCATTATTTTATGAAGCGGATTGTTTAACTGAAGCAGGATTAGATAATTTATTTAATAAAAAGATATCAGAAACCGGTGTAAAATATGCCTCTTTTAAAGAAGGAATGTTTTTAGGAAATAAGGATAATGACGGATTTATGAAAACCATGGGTAGATTTTTAGTCTATGGTTTTGTGTGTGGATTTATTTGCTTAGCAATATTTATTCTTTCTTTGATTACAACTTATTCTCTTGATGATAAGTTATTAATTCCTGTTAGTGAAGATGTTGATTTTTCATCTACTGGAGATGGTAAAGTAAAAGAAGTTAAGCAGATTAAACGTAACTGGAAGATTGTTCCATTTATTCCTGAATGCGTTGTTAGAGTAGCGATATTACTTGTTCTTCTTGTTTCTAGTTTAGCTTTATATCGTTTGTTCCAATCCTTAACTGCAGTTGATATCGAAGCGACATTTAATAATCTTTCTCTTAAGAAAGAAACTGCGGCATTTTCTTCGCTCGCTATTATATTAGCCTTCTTTATTAAATTAGATAATAGAGCGAAACAAAAGAATACTTTCTTATCTAACTTTATCCTCTTCTTTGTCGGGCTCATATATTACATAATAATGATCGCAATTGCACAAAATCTTGGGAGTAATACTGGTTTATTCGAAAACATTACGGGTGCAATGTTATTGATTCTACCTGGAAATATTGTCTGGTCAATTTTAGCATTCAATTTGTTAGTTGGTGCTTTATTTTCTACGCCTTTATTCAAAGAACCAACTAAAAAGAAATATATTTTATATCGATTAACTGCTTTAATCCCAATTTCATATATGGCAGCAAGTGTAATTATTCAAATTGGCACAAACACTTGTGGTTGGGTTATTCCTTTTGAAATAACATCTTTATTCTTTACTAAAGCTATTTCTATTACCGGCTTTGCTATTCTTTATTGTTTTGCTATATATTTCTACCGCAAATTTGTCTATAAAAAATATGGCAAGGAAAACGCTGAAATTTATCAAAATGGTCGTAGATATATCTTTATTAAAAACTTAATCGTCGCCTCAATAGTGGCAGTTATTGGTATTGTTGATATTGTTATATTTAAAGTTTGGCCTGATAATCCACTCAAGTGTGGTGGTAACTACATCCTTCTCATTGGTATTCCACTTATGCTTTTCTATCATCCACATATGGGAAAAAGAAATGGAACCTGGGACTTAGTATTTACTATTTTATATGTTTTATGTTTGCTTCTCGGTGTTCTTCTTATTGCTGGAAGCATGTCAAATTATTTAGCAAGTATTTAATATTTATATTAAAAATAGGCGTTACACACGCCTATTTTTGTATATCTTAATTATTTTGTATGTTGCCGGAGATAATGCACCAGTTGTTAATATTTCAAATAAGAAGTTCCAACCAATAAATCCGATGGTAAAGAAGGCAAACGGATCAGCGTAACCTTGCCCCATGCTATTATAAATTCCTCTAAAAAATAAGAAGCAAAAACCAATGAATGTGCCAGTATTAATTAAAGGCACTAATAATGAACAAATGATTACTCCAGGAAAAATTAATTTTTCCTTTTTATTAAACAACATAAATAGTAGTGCTGGAATAAGTCCAGATAACATACCTTTAACTAAACATGTAATCACAGTTCCATAAATACTTTGATCGTAAAATAGAGCAGTGGAAGGCGATAACAAAACAAAAGTGCCAGAAATTAAGCCCAAAATTAAGGCGCTTACTGGGCCATATATTATTCCTGCCAAAGCAATAGGAATAGCAGAAAAATTAAGAGAAACAGGCCCAATAGCACAAATATTTGCTATTGCTTGAAGAACCATTTCGATAGCGAGTAATATTCCCGTTCCGGTTATTTTTTTTGTTAAATTATTTCTTCTTTCCATTGTTAAATATTATACATACCTATTTTCATTATTCAAAAATAATGTTTTGTATTTTATCGTGCGAGGGTATATATTATACGCATAAGGAGAAATTTTCTATGAAGAAATTAAAAATTCTTTCGTTGGCTGTTTTTCCGTTGCTTTTAGGCGTTATGGTAGGATGTGGTGGTAACAATGACCCTTCATCTTCCAGTGAAAAGAGCTCTGAAAGTAGCAGTAGAACAAGTACTGGTACAACAACCCCAGCACCTTCATCTACAACTACCCCAGCTCCAAGCCCAAGTTCTACAACGGCACCAACACCAAGCTCATCAAGTGAAATTCCAACTGATACAGCGTACGTTTCAATTGATGGACTTAGCCACGAGATGATTCCTGTTGATGAAGCGGCTGAAGGCTTAGTTGCTTCATTTGGTCTTACTGGAATTGACTTATTAGGTGGCGAATCTGTTGAATTCATGTATAATTCAACTCCAATTACATCTAGCATTGGTACTGATTTAATTGAAGCTTCGATTTATGGTGAAAACAACGCAATTATCACTGAGGGTGAAACCGTTACTATTGAAGTTAAGAATGCTGCAACAAGTGCTGCTGTTAAATTCAAAGTATGGGAAGATGGTGGTTATTCATTCTTTATTACAGGTTATGAAGAACCAGAAGTCGGTTTTGACCTATTAGTTGATGATACCCATATTAAAATGGAACCAACTGATCCATTTGAAGAGTATGATCAATATAGCGTATTAGAAGTTGAAGTTGAATCTGGTTCAACTATTGCTATCTTTGATAGATCTACTTCTGTTACATTTACTCCAGCCTTAGATGAAGCAAGCTGTGATTCATTTACTTATAGTAGTGGAGTTATTTCCTGTGTTACTAGTGGTAAATTTGACTTCTATGCTAAATTCAAATTTGAAGACGATAAATTATATATCGATAAATCAGTTGAACCAACCCCAACTTTTGTTGGTTATGAAATGACTCTTGGAGAAGAAACCATTCCATTAACTAAAACAGAAGTTATTCCAGATGATGCGTTATGGATTGAACAATACACTCATGCATTTGAAAGTATTGCTAAGGGTTCACGCATCGATTTCTATGGTGTTCCTGAAACAGGCGAACATGTTAAATTAGTGGAAGGGTTAGGTCCAAATCCAGATGATTTAACTAATAAAATTCAAAACAACTTAAAACCAGCAACTGTTGGTGGTGTTGACTGGACAGTATTAGCTGATGCTACTACTGTTAGCCTTTACTTCGAAGTCTATGCTTATGGTATTGGTTTCTGGCTACAAGGTGGTCCTGCTATTGAAGAAGGATTCAAACTTGTTGTTGGTACAAAGCAAATCTTAATGGAAGAAGCTGAACCATACGAAGAATACACACAATACAAAGCATTAGGTGTTGATGTTGCTGTTGGAGAAGAAGTCTCCATCCTCGACTTAAAAACTGGTGTAGCATTTACTCCAGCATTAGATGAAGCAAGCTGCGATTCATTCAAATATGAAGAAAGCAAGATTAGCTGTACAAAAGAAGGCAAATTTGACTTCTATGCTAAATTCAAATTCGAAGATGATAAATTATACATCGGGGAATCTGAAGTTACATTCGATGGCTATTCATTCTTATTTGATGGTGAATACTATGAATTAGAAAAGCAAGAAATTAAACCAGGTGACACCTGTCTTGCTAAATATAAACGTAATTTTGAACACGTTTCAGCTGGTAAACGTATTGACTTTTATGGTGACGTTAGTGATGATCATATTCTTTTAGATAAGAATATCTGTCCAAGCGCTGATGATGAAACAAATAAAGTTCAAAACAACTTAAAACCTGCAACTAAAGATGGAGTTGACTGGACAGTTCTTCAAACTGCCGATAATGCAGCTTTATACTTAGAAGTTTATAAAGATGGTTATAGTTTCTGGCTACAAGGTGGTCCAGAACTCAGAACTGGCTTTTATATTAAAGTTAATGGCACAGAATTTATTGAACTAGTTGATAGCAAAGAAACTCCAGAAGGTTTTGAAAAACAAGTTCAAGCAACTGAAGTTGCTCTTGCAGCAAATGATACATTTGTCATTTATGATGCTGCTAACGACACTGATTGGGTACCAACTTTAGATGAATATTCATCTGAAAACATTACTGTTGTTGATGAACATTATCTCGTTAGCGCTGAAGGAAGTTATGACTTCTATTTAAAACTTGCTTTTGGTAAAGATATGCTTTACGTTGGTGAACACACATCACCTGTTCCTGTTAGCGCACCTCGCGTTATGGGTAGTTTCGATGAATGGTCAACTGGTATTGAAATGCTTCCTGTTACCGAAGGATCTACTGAATATACTGCTAAAGTTGATGTACATGCTTTAGATGAAATTAAGATTTTAAATGGTGATGGTAAAACATACGCTGAAAACTGGAAAATCGAAGGTGGCGATACAAACGCTTTCGTTAGAGGTTTAGCTTCAGTTGATGGTTCAACCAAAAATGCAGTCCTTAATTTTGAAGGTACATATACACTTTATTATGAAACCGGTGATACAAATCCTGGAATCTATCTTGAAGGCACAAATTTACCTTCTGACTATAAAGCAGTTGCGTATCTTGGCGCTGAAGCCGGAGGCTCATTACCACTCAAAGTAAATAAAGTTGAAGGCGATATTATTGAATATTCACGTTTAGATGTTCCAACATCAGCAGGACCAGGAATGGGCTTTACTGCTTTTGAAATTGCGGATGCAAACGGTGCAATTGATGTCACATTAGAAGGTGGTTCTGCCGCTGGTTCATTTACAAAGAATGGAACAAAGTTTGATTATAGTGGTAGTGAAACTGGTTTGAATTTGTATTTAAAATATGATACAAAAGCAAAAACATATTCAATCTGGGTTGATGATGCACATCCAGTTGCTGCTACTACAGTTTACTTAAAACCATCAATATGGGATGTTGATGGCGCTGTTTTCTATGCTTATTTCTTTGAAAGCGGCAAAGATCCTGTTTGGGTAAAAGGTGTTTCTAGTGGAGATAATTATACGTTTGATGTACCAGAAGGTTACACAAATGTTGTTTTTACTAGAGTAAATCCAGAAAAAAATCCATCAGTTGATGGTTGGGATGCTTCTGTCTGGAATCAAAGTGAAGATCTTAAAGTTCCAACAAACAAACTAGTTAAATACACCATTACTGCATGGGGTACAGACGGTTCTAAAGTTTGTAAAGGTGAATGGTCAGCTTTATAATCTGACATTAAATACTTTTATCAATAATAATTGGACTTGGTTATCCAAGTCCTTTTATATTGGATTAATAAATATTAATAGAGAAAAATAACTATTTGTGTTAACTTTATTTTATGAATATCGCGGTTATTCTTATTAGTGGCAATGGTAAGCGTTTTGGAGGAGAAACCCCTAAACAATTTATTGAAGTAAATAATCGTCCAGTGTATCTATACACTGTTGATAGGTTTTATCATTCAAATAAGATTGATAAAATTGTTTTAGTTACTTCACCTAACTACATCGATTCAGTTAAAAAAGATTTAGATAAATATACTTTTAAAAATATCGATGTGATTTTAGGTGGTAGCGAACGTTATATAAGTGTAATAAATGCTATTTCATATATCTCTAGTTTCGCTAATGAAAAAGATAAAGTTTTTATACACGATGGTGTGCGCGCATGCGTTAGTGAATCTATTATAGAAGATAATATTAAAGGACTAGATACTTATAATGCCACCTTAACCGCAATTGAAGGGGACTTTATTGATTTACAAAAAGTTAGAATTGATACCGTCCATAAAAAAGATGGACTAATTTATCTAGCTCAGACACCTCAATCATTTCGATTTGGTTATATTAAACAACTAATTGAATTATATAAAAATGAGCCTGTAACTGATGAAATTAGGTATGTAGAAGCTAATAATGATGACTATTTAATTGTTAGTGGAGATAAAACTAATTTTAAAATCACTAACCCATCTGACTTAATTGCATTTAAGCAAATAATTAAGCCAGTTAAAAAATATAAAGCTTACTTATTTGATTTTGATGGGACCTTAATTGATTCTAGAGACTCGTTATTTTTAGTCTATCAAAAAGCATTTGAAGCAGTGGGAGTAAAGATTAGTAAAGAAGAAGTTATGATCTTTATGAAAGAAGCAATAGAAAAGACATTTAAAAGAAAAATTGCTAATCCTAAAGAAGGACAATTGGAGCTTTATTGTGACATCATAAATAGTTATATTAACGAAGAAAAAGTAACAAAAGAAAATAAGTTATTTTACGATACAATTGATATTGTAAATTATATCAAAGATAATAATTTATTATGCGGATTAATTTCTGGAAATGATTCTTTACATATG
This sequence comes from Bacilli bacterium, assembly GCA_045615545.1. Lineage (GTDB taxonomy): Bacteria > Bacillota_I > Bacilli_A > RFN20 > CAG-826 > SIG220. Next base: position 34,926 of record JAZLFA010000041.1, read on the forward strand.
AAAGAAGTTTTGACATTTTTAGGTATCGATACTTCATTATTTAAATGTTATATTGGTCACGCAGAAGTAGAACATTTTAAGCCTCACCCAGAAGGCATATTCAAAGCTATTAAATGTTTAGGGGAACATATTTCTTTCGATGATGTTTGCTATGTTGGAGATTCGCTTGGTGATATGATGGCAGCGTTCAACGCTGGTATAACGGGTTATCTCATTGATCGAAATAATGAATATCCGTTATCAAATACTTATATAAAGTTACGTTCATTAAAAGATTTAATATAAAGTTGAATTTTTGATAAATGACAAGTAATTTACACTTATTTGTCTTTTTTATTTATTTATAAATTATATTAATATATAATTATTATGGATTTTTTGGAGATGTGTTATGAGAAATAATGTTGGAATCTTATTGCCGGTTGCCTCTTTGCCAGGTAATCATGGTATTGGTGATTTTGGCGACAATGCTTATAAATTTATCGATTGGCTCAGCAAAAATCATTATCGTTATTGGCAAATTTTACCTTTAAACCCAATGGGTTTTGGTGATTCACCTTATATGTCTACATATTCAATTGCGATTGATTTTAGATATATTTCATTAGACAAAGTAAAAGAAATGGGACTCCTTGATGAAGTTCCTGATTATCGTAAAAATTCTCCTTACGTTAATTTCTGGAAAGTGCATCACTTCAAGATGAAGTACTTATATAAAGCTTACTTAAAATATCGCACAACAAAGATGGAAGGATTAAAGAAATTTAAAACCAGACATCCTTGGGTGATGAAATACGCAACATATGAAGTATTCAAATCTCACCATGGTTTAGCACCTTGGACTTATTGGGATCAAGAAGAAATTTATTATTTTGATCATCATAACAAACCACCTAAACGTTATTTAAAGGAAGTTGACTTTATTATCTTCCTTCAATTCTTAGCTCATAATCAATGGCATAGACTTCTTAGCTATGCTAGAGAAAAGAATGTTGGTATTATCGCTGATATGCCTTTCTATGTCGGATTTGACTCCGTTGAATGTTGGTTAAATAAAGATCAATTTGCTTTTGATGAAAATAATCGTCAAACCGAAGTTGGTGGCGTACCACCAGATGCTTTCTCTGATTTAGGACAATTATGGGGATCGCCAATTTATAAGTTTGATTTAATGAGAGAAAGAAATTACGACTTATTAGTCGATCGTACAGGTTATTTAGGTAATATGTGTGATTATTTACGTATTGATCATTTCCGTGCATTTGATACATATTACGTTATCCCTGGAGGCGCGACTGATGCGCGTATTGGTGAATGGAGAGTTGGTCCTAGAGATGAATTCTTCCATATCTTAAAAGAAAAATATCCTAATATTAATATTATCGCTGAAGATTTGGGTGATTTATTCCCAAGTGTTCTTGAATTAAGAGATAGATTAGGTTTACCTGGAATGTACATTGTTGAATTTACAATGTTTGATCCAAATGCTCGTAATAGTGATGGAATGATTGTTTATACTGGTACTCACGATAACGAAACATTATATGGCTGGATTAAAGGTTTAAGTGACTTTGAAAAAGCGGAACTTAGAAATAGATTCCATTGCCAAGATCGTTATTTATATGACCGTATTATTCAATATACTTTAAATTTACCAAGTAAGATCACAATCTTCCCACTTCAAGATGTCCTTAAACTTGATAATAAAGCTCGTATGAATGTTCCTGGAACATGTGGCTTCCCTAATTTCTGCTGGAGAATGAAAGATTTCTCCATCTTAAAGAAAGCTAAATTTAAAATTAAATAGGAGGGTTTGTAATGATTAATAGAATTAAAAAAGTCTATAATGTTAAATTACTATATCGTTGGAGAGCTCCTCAATGGTTCACGATGATATTCTGTTTGCTTGCGATTGCAGTTCCTGTAGTGGCGTTCTTTATGCCATATTTCCAATATGTTAGACCTGGAATTGAAGCACCTGACATTATTAGTGGTAAAGACATAGTCTTTTACTTATTCCAACAACCTAGCGCTAATATTAACTATTTGGTTAATGATATCTTTGTTAAAACATTAAAACCAGAAGCAATTGGACAAATGATGCCTTATGCTATGTATATTTTTGGTGCATTATTTATCCTTGTTGCAGTTTTTGCAATTTTCTTATTAGTATGTTTCTTTAGATTACTAATTACCGGCGCTTTAAAAATGTGGAACGCACCAAAAGGATTGGGTATTGCTTCCTTTGTTGGTAACTTAATGTTATTTGCATTCCCATTAGCTATTTCGTTATTTTATAACATGAGTAGCACAGGGGTAGCTGATATTCCTACATTTAATTTTATGTGGCCAATTATTTTCATTGGTGTTTCCTTTGTTTGTATGCTTTCATTAGTGATTATTTATGCTGCTGGATTCAAGGGCAAAGAATTTATTCCAAATGAAATGTATTTAGATAATTACATCGCTATGATGACTGGTGAAGAAAGAAAACAATATTATCCAAACGGTATTGTTACTATTCCGCCACAAGAAGAACCTAGCACAACAGAAAAACAACCTGGTTACTTAAAGAAAAAAGATGAAAAGAAACCTGAAGTTGCAACTAAAGGAGTTGTGGTAGATAAACAGCCACAAGCTGCTGCTCCTGTTCCAGTAGTGGTTAATGTTACTGCTCCTGAAACTAAAGAAAATGTCGTTACTAAAACAATTACAACTTATAAAGTTGATTCATTAAAAGTTTTACCTGTCGGCATTAAAGATATCGGTGGACACGCTTATGCACAAAACACCACTTTAGAAATTGCTGCTATTCCAAATAATATTACCTCAATTGGTAATAGTGCGTTTGCAAACTGTGTTGCTCTTAAGATTGTTGAATTACCTATTTCTGTAACTAAAATCGGATACAATGCTTTCTTCCATTGTCCTAAACTTACACGCATTAATTATGCAGGTACAATGAAAGATTGGAAAAAGGTAAAACGTGGAAGTAACTGGCTTGCCAGTTCTGGAACAACAATTGTTGTTTGTAATGATGGCGCTTTAAGCGTTAATCCATATAAATAATTTAATTATCGGAGGTTTATTCATGAGACATAAAGGCCTATTATTTTTATTACTTACTTCATTAGTCATCTCTGGATGCGCTGTTAGCAAAAGTACTACAAGTGAAAATTCATCAACTTCTAGTCAAAGCGAAACCGAACAAAGAATTAGAGAAATATATCAAGCATATGTAAAAAATGTCACCGATGCTGGTGGCACACCTCTATCTTATGAAGAATGGCTAGCTTCTATTAAAGGTGAAAAAGGTGATCCTGGAATACCAGGAAAAGATGGTACATCTTTAATTACTGGTAATGGTGTACCAAATAACTCTATCGGTAAAGATGGAGATAGTTATATCGATTCTTTAACATGGGATTTTTATGTTAAGAATAATGGTGTTTGGCAAATTGTCGGTAATATATCTCCATTATCTGAAGTTTATATCGTGAGTTTTGATACTGCTGGAGGAAGCGCTGTATCTTCTCAACGTGTTCAATATGCGGGAAAAATTAATGAACCAAATGAGCCTTATAAAGATGGCTACATATTTTATGAATGGTTATTAAATGGAAGACATTTTGAATACGCAAAAGCATATCAATCAAATAATGTTTTAAACTGGGATTTATACGCAGTTACTAGTGATGTAACCTTTACTGCTAATTATATTAGCAAATCAGGTAGTTCGTCAGCTGAACCAATTAGTAGCTCAAGCGAACCAATTAGTTCTACTAGCACACCTATTAGCTCTAGTGAAACACCTGAACCAATTAGTTCTACTAGTGCACCTATTAGCTCTAGTGAAAAACCTGAACCAATAAGCTCAAGTGTAACTCCTGAACCTATAAGTTCAACTACCTTACCTCCAGTCCCTTATAGTTCAAGTGTAACTCCAGAACCAAGTAGTTCAAGCTTGACTCCTACACCAAGTAGTTCAAGTATCATTCCAACTCCTGTTGAAGAAGAAACAATTAATTACACGTTCACTGACAAAGATTGGTCTGCGCTACCTGAAAGTTGGACTTCTACAGGTGAAGGTTTAAAGTATGATGGTGACAAAATGGGTGTACAAATAAATGCAAACCCAGGCGCTGGAGGATGTGTTTCACCAAGAAGTTATAACAACATTTCCAAAATTGATGTTACTTATTTTTGTAATAGAGGCAATGTAACAAAAGGCACTATCTCAATTAGTGTTGATGGTAAAACAACAACAAAGGATGTTGATAATTCTTACAACGATCAAAATGTTGGACATATGATATTTAATTATCCAAGTTATGTTAGTGGTGAAGTTACCCTTGAAGTTGAAGTCTCTTATAAAAGTGTTTATATTCGTTCAATCGCTATTACATATACGAATGGACCTATTGTTCCTATTTATCCAACATCAATTTCTGTTCCTAATTCATTAGATATGATGGTTGGTAGAACAACCTCGTTAGATGTTACATTTACTCCAAGTAACTGTAATCAAAAGAATGTTACTTTATCTAGTGATAATACAAGTGTTGTAACTATTGAAAGTGGTAAATTAAAAGCTCTTTCAGTTGGCACCGCTAATGTAACTGTAAAGGCAAAAAGTGAAAGTGGTGCAGATTTATCTGCAACTTGTAAAGTTACCGTTACACAAGCTATAAATGATGATTATACAATCTTAGTTTATATGTGTGGTTCAACTCTTGAATATGATTCTAGCGAAGATGATGGTGTATATTGTGCTACAGCTGACATTGCTGAAATGTTAACAAACTCATGTCCTACTGGAGTTAATGTTGTTGTTGAAACTGGTGGAGCTCAAAAGTGGAGTAGTCAATTTGGAATTAAAGCTGACAAAATTGGTAGATGGCATATTGAAGGCAAAACTTTGGTGAATGATGTGCAATTATCTAATGCTGATATGTCTAAAAAGGCTACACTTCAAAGCTTTGTTGAATATGGTATAAATGAATATCCAGCTGACAAAATGGCGCTATTAATGTGGGACCATGGTAATGGTATATCAGGAACTTGTTTTGATGATAATTATAACTATGGTTATGAAGGTTTAACTGCTGGAGAAGTCAGTACTGCAATGGAAGATGCATTTATTGCAACAGGATTTAATAATAAATTTGAATGGATTGGCTATGATGCTTGTTTAATGTCTTATTTAGATTCAGCTAGTCTTAATGCCGATTATTTTAATTATATGCTTGCTTCGCAAGAATTAGAAAATGGCGAAGGTTGGGATTATAATAAATCATTCAAAAGAATTTATGACAATCCGAAAGCGGATAGCAAAACTTTATTAAGCAATATTGCTAAGGATTATGTTGATTATTATTCAACAAGCACTTCTTATGAATATAATGATCAAACAATGTCACTTCTTGATTTAAGTAAAATGCCTACATTAACAACTGCTTTTGAATCATACGCTGCTAATTTTGATAGTGATGATTTATCAAATATCTATGAAGCATATGCTTGCTGTGATTTATTATATGGCTATGGCGTACAATATGATTATTTTGAAGATACTTACTATCTTGTGTATGATTCTGGATTAGGTGACTTGGCTGAATTCCTTAGTTATATGGAAATTGTATTTCCAGAATATTCAACTTCTGCTATCTTAGAAGCATTAGATGATGTTGTTATTATTTCTTGTTATGGAGATTATTATGAAGAAGAATTTGACTATCGACCTTGTGGTTTAAGTGTATTTGTTGCTTATGGATTTGGATTCGAACTTGAAGTAGATAGTCAAGGAAATATTACTGATATGGGTGAACTAGAAGAATTTTATATTTACCCATATAAAGATGAATATAGCGAAAATGACACAAAATTATCCACTTGGCGTCTTCTTATGATGGAAAGTGACTTCTGGTACGAAGATTAGCAAAAAAAGTCTTGAATTATTTATCTAAATAATATTTAATAATGTTGCGTTAAGAAATTAACGTTTACTCTAAATTCTTAGAGTGGCCATGTGCCACTCTTTGTTTTGATAGGGGGGTTATGGAACTAGAAAAACTTAAAGAATTACTAACTTCTAAACTAACTAGTTTAGGATATGAACTTGTTTCACTTAATTTATCTAAAAATAGAGGTGAAAATGTTCTTTCTTTAGTGGTTGATAGAATTGAACCAATTGATATGGATGCTATTACTAAAATCAGTGAAGAAATTAGTGCTTATTTAGATGAACTAGATCCATTAAATTTTAATTACACATTAGATATTTCTTCTTTAGGAGCGGAAAAGCCTATTAAAGTAGAAGCAATTAAGGACTATGTTAATAGCTATGTCCATGTGCACTTAATTAACCCAATTGACGGAGAAAATATTTATGAAGGCACGATTAAAAGTGTCTCTAATGATAGTTTCGTTCTTACTATCAGAATTAAGACTAGAGTAAAAGATTTGGTTATATTATTTAATAATATATACGTAATTAGATTAGCTATTAAATTTTAAGGAGTAATTGAGCTATGAAAATTGATGCTAAACAACTTATCGAAGCTTTAGAAGCAATCGAAGTTAGCAAAGGAATCAGCCGTGAAACCGTACTTGCGGCTTTAGAAGATGCGATGTGTCGTGCTTATCGTAAAGAATTAGGTGGCGACGATGCTGATGTACGTGTAAACATTGATTTAGAACAGGGAAGTATTGATATGTTCCATGTTTTAAATGTTGTTAAAGAAGTCGAAGATGATTTCTTAGAGATTAGTGAAGAAGACGCTAATAAACAAGATGGAAGTAAAAAATATCTCGCCGGAGATGAATTCTTTATTCCAGCTCCAGTAGCAACTTTAAAAAATGCTACATTAATGTCTATTAAGTCGATCATGAAACAAAAATTTGCTGAAGTTGAAAGAGGAATTCTTTATGAAGCCTTTAAAGACAAGATTGGAACAATGATCACTGGTAGAGTGGAAACAATGGATGAAAAAGGTGCCTCCGTTAATATTGGTAGAACAAGTGTTTTCCTTCCAAGAAAAGAAATGATTGGCGATGAGAAGTTTGTTAATGGCGATAATATTAAATTATTTGTTAATGACGTTGCTAGTGGCACCAAAGGTGCCCATATCCAAGTTTCTCGTGCTAACGAAGGATTCTTGAAAGCATTATTCTTTGAAGAAATTGGTGATATATATAACGGCAATATTGAAATTATTCGTATTACTCGTCAAGCAAATGAAAGAAGTAAAGTTGCTGTTTTTGCAAACGATCCAAATATCGATCCTGCTGGAGCATGCATTGGTCCAAATGGTAGTCGTATTCAAAAGATTGTTGGCCAATTAGGTAATGGTGTAACAAAAGAAAAGGTTGATGTTATTTGTTATTATGAAAATCCAATCTTATTTATTGTTGAAGCTTTAAAACCTGCTCGTATTGCTGGATTAGTGGTTAATGAAGAAGATAAATCATCTATTGTCGTTGTTAAAGATGACTCCTTATCTTTAGCAATTGGTAAAAAAGGTGTTAACGTTCGTTTAGCTGCTAAATTAACTGGCTATAAGATTGATATTAAAACTGAAACAGATGCTTTAAATGAAGGATTTGAATTCACATCAATTGATGATGTTAATTCTATGTTGGTTGCTTATAAAGCAACTCGTATCAGCGAAGCTCAAAAAGCAAGTATCGTTTCTTCTAATGAAATCTTGCCTGGACTTCCAGAAGGATATGTTGCTCCACAAGCTCGTGTTTATGAAGAAGAAAAATCCGATATGGATGAAGTTTTACTTGAACAAAGCGAAAGCGAAGATATTGAAATTAGTGTTGAACCAGTTAAAGAAGAAACTGTTAAAGAAAATGAACCAACAGTGGAAGTTACAACTGTTAAGACAACAACCTCGTTAAGCGATCTTGAAAGAAGCTTAGAAGCTGAATCAAGTAAGGCTAATAGAAAAGAATCTAAGAAGTCTTATAAAAAACCTAAAGTTGAAGAGACTAAAGAAGAAAAGAAAGTCACAACAACCGTTGATCCAAAGAATCAAATGTCTATTTACACTGAAGAAGAACTCAAACAACAAGCTCTCGAAGATGCAGAACTTGCAAATGAAGATGCTTATGAAGAAGATGACATCGATTACGATGAATACGACGATTATTACGATGACGAAAAATAATTAATATGATTTCTTTACGTACCTGCGCTTATTCTTATAAAAAAGATATAAAAACAAATTTCCTTCGAGTTGTAAAACTTCCTGATGGAACAATAAAAGTCGATAAATATCAAAATATAAAAGGACGTGGCGCTTACTTGTGTAAGGATAAAAATATTATTGAGTTAGCTGAAGCTAAAAATAGCTTAGCTCGCGTATTAAGAAGTAGTGTTGATAAGCAAATATATGATGAATTATTAACACTTCTATAGGAGGGAAAGTTATGGGAAAAAATAAGTTTAATGGACCAGATCGTGAGACAAACGTCTCCACTAAAGTTAGTGCTGATAAGGTAAAAACTAAAGTTAATGGTGGTGTGTTTGTTTATACTGGTAATATCTCTACTAGCGCTCTTGCTAGTGCAATTAATGTTCCAGTTGCCGACATCATTAAATTCTTATTTATGCAAGGCAAAATGATTACCATCAATACAATTCTTGATGATGAACTAATTGGCTTAATTTGTTTGGAATTTGGTTATGATTTCCAAAAGAAAACCATTGTTGAAGCTGAAAATTTTGAAGAATTAGTAATTAATGATGACCCTTCTAAATTAAAAGAAAGACCAGCTGTTGTTACTATTATGGGACATGTTGACCATGGTAAAACAACATTAATTGATGCGATTAGAAATTCTAATCTTGTCGCTGGCGAAGTTGGTGGCATCTCGCAAGAAATAGGTGCTTATCAAAAAGAAATCAATGGTAAAAAAATTACCTTTATTGATACTCCTGGACACGAAGCATTTACCGCAATGCGTAGCCGCGGCGCTAGTGTCACTGATATTGTTGTTTTGGTTGTTGCTGCTGATGATGGAGTTATGCCTCAAACGATTGAAGCTATAGATCATGCTAAAGCAGCACAAGTCCCTATTATTGTCGCAATCAATAAAATGGATAAACCAGGTGCAGATCCAGATAGAGTTAAAACTGAATTAATGCAGCATGATGTTATTGCCGAAGAATATGGCGGTGATGTTATTTGCGTTGAAATTTCTGCTAAGCAGAAAAAAGGTATTTCTGATTTATTAGAAAATATCATTTTAGTGGCCGAAATGAAAGAACTCAAAGCTAATCCTGATCGATACGCAATGGGAACTGTATTAGAGGCCAAACTTGATAAAAATGAAGGTCCAAAAGCTACATTATTAATCCAAAATGGAACCTTAAGAGAAGGTGACTATCTTGTTGTTGGTTCTTCTTATGGAAAAGCTAGAAGATTAACTAACGAATTTAATAAAGTTTTAAAAGAATGTTTACCAAGTACACCAGTAGCGGTTATTGGCTTAAGTGAAGTGCCTGAAGCTGGTGATCGTTTTATGGCCTTCTCACTTGAAAGTGAAGCAAGAGAAATTGCGGAAAAACGTCGTTTAATTAAAGAAAGCAAAACTAGAAACGCAACAAGCGCTGCTAGCTTAGATGATTTGATTAATCTTGCAAAAGAAGGTACTATTAAAAACTTTAATATTATTATTAAAGCTGATTCAACAGGTAGTGCGGAAGCAGTTAAAGCTAGCTTAGAGAAATTATCTAATGATGAAATTAAAATTAATATTGTTCGTGCAAGTAGTGGCGCAATCACTCAATCTGATGTTCTTTTAGCAAGTGCATCTCACGCGATTATTTATGGTTTTAATGTAAGACCTGATTCATTAACAAGAGCGAAAGCGGAAGAAGAAAAAGTTGAGATTCGTTTACATCGTATTATTTATGCGTTAATTGAAGAAATTCAAGCTGCGATGAAAGGTATGGAAACTCGCGAATTAACAGAAAAAGTAACTGGACAAGCTGAAATTAGAAAATTATTTAAAGTATCTAAAGTTGGTACCATCGCGGGTTGTATGATTACTGATGGTGTTATTAAGAATGAATCAAGTATTCGCTTGATTAGAGAAGGCGTTATTGTTTACGAAGGTAAACTAGCATCCTTACAAAGAGGTAAAGATATCGCAAAAGAAGTCAAAGCAGGCTTTGAATGTGGTATGTTAATTGAAAATTATAATGATATTAAGGAAAATGATATCATTGAAGGCTATGAAATGGTGGAGGAAGCTGAGTAATGGCTTCTAGACAAGAAAGACTTGAAACAGTAATTAAGAAAGATATCATAGATATCATTACTTTTAAGTTACAAAATCCAAAACTCGGATTTTTAACTATTACAGATGTTATTGTTTCTAAAGATTTTTCTCACGCGAAAGTATTAGTGAGTTTTTATTTTGAAAAAGATAAAAAAACTGGTATTGATATTTTAAATAAAGCAAAAGGCTTTATTCGTAGTGAATTGGCCCATAAACTTGATACTCGTAGATGTCCTGATATTACTTTTGAACTAGATGAAGGATATGAAGAAGTGGCTCGTATTGAAGCTGCATTAGAAAGAGGGAAGCATAAATAATGAAAGCCGTTATTGTTACTGATATGTTATATGATTTTATTTACGGCGCTCTTAAATGTGAACGTGCAGTTAAAATCATTAAACCTATACAAAAACTTTTAGAAAAAGCCCATAAAGAAAAGTGGGTCATTTGTTATGTTAATGATACACATGATAAAACAGATCGTGAATTAGCGATATGGGGAGAGCACGCCATGCGTGGTTCTAGTGGCAATAGAGTTATTGATGAACTAAAACCAATTAATGGTGATAAAGTGTTTGAAAAGCATTATTATAGTGCATTTGTTAATACTGGATTAGATGAATATCTTAAGGCTAATAATGTTGATGAAATTATTATTGTTGGGGTTCAAGCTCATATATGTGTTTTGAATACATCAGCAAGCGCTTATAATTTGGGGTACAAAATAAAAGCTCCAAGTAACTGTATTGAAGCTTTTGATCAAGCTAGTTATGATATGGCAATGAAATACATTAGCGATTTTTACGCTGTTGATATTTCTCCAATAAAATAACCTATATTAATAAAATTTTTCCATTTCAATATGTTTGATATTGGCTTCCATAAATGGGGAGCCTTTTTCTTTAAAACCTAATGAAGTATAGAAATCTTTTAAATGATACATCGCGTGTAAATATACTCTTACAGGATTATATCTAGCACCAATAAGATCGCTTAGATATTTAATTACTTGGCTAGCGTATTTCTTGTCACGATATTCTTTTTTAACCGCAACTCTTTCAATTTTTATTCCATTTTCAAATATTCTATACCTAATTGTGCCTATAGGTATTTCGTTTAAATATATTAAAAAGCTTTTTGCTTGATATTCTTCTTTTAAGATAAATTCATCTTCACTTGATATAGCCATTTCTTTAACGAACACTTCGTTTCTAATTTCGTGCATAATACTAGCATCTATAGAAGATAATACTGGTTTTATTGTTAACCCACAATTATTGACTTGATAGTAGATTTCTTTATCCCAAATATCTTCTTTTTCATAATTATCTAACATCGTTAAAAAGTTTTCTTTTGCGAAAGGATATTTTTTATATATATCATTTAATAATTCTTTTATTTCTTCTCTAGAAGTATGTTTATCAGCAGGACAAATAGAGTCCATCACTGGAAGATTTTCTTCTTTACATAAACGTTTGATATCGTTTTCTCTTACTAGGGATAATGGTCTAATAAATTCAATGTCTGCTTTTTCTAAGTGCATCTTTGGAGAGAATGTCGCTATTCTTCCGCCAAATATCTCATTCATAAATAATGTTTCAACTGCATCGTCTGCGTGATGTGCGAACGCCACTTTGTTATAACCTAATTGGTTTGCCACTTTATTAATCGCGGCCTTTTTCATTTTTGAACAAATAGAACAAGGTAAATGTTTATCATCATCCTTGTTGGCTTTTAGAATTGGATAAACTTCTTTTGCATCAGCAACTATTAATGATAAACCAAGTGATTCGCACCATTTTGTTAGTGGAGTTGCATCAAACCCATCAAATCCTAAATCTAAAATTACAGGTTGGATTACAAAATCTGTATGTGAAAATTTTTGATATAAACATAACGCATATGTGAGGGCTAATGAATCTTTCCCACCCGAAAGACCAACAACAATCTTATCGCCATGATTAATTAAATTATATTTTTGATCTGCTTTTCTTATGCAGGCTAAAACTGTTCTAATAGCTTTCATGCCTATATTATCTAACAATAATATATAACTTTCATTAATTTTTCTTATGAATTATTATAATTAAGTAATGGATGGATTTATTTATATAAATAAAGAAGTAGGATGGACAAGCCGTGATGTATGTAACAAAATACAAAGTATTTTTCATACACGTAAGGTTGGTCATATTGGCACACTTGATCCATTCGCGACTGGTTTACTTGTTGTAACTATTGGTAAAGGGACAAAAGCTGGTAGATTTTTAGAAGATGCTTATAAAGAATATGAAGCAGAACTTGTTTTAGGAAAGAAAACATCAACCGGAGATTTAACCGGCGAAATTATTGAATCCAAAAAAATCCCAGCTTTATCCAAAGAACAAATTATTGAAGTATTAAAAAGTTTTGTTGGTGAATATAAACAAATTCCTCCTATGACAAGCGCTTTAAAAATTAATGGTCAAACATTGTATAAATTAGCTCACGAAGGAAAGAATATTGAACGTCAAGCAAGAAGTGTCTTTGTTAACTCTATTGAATTAACTTCGTTTGATGGAAATGTAATTAAATTTAAATGTAATGTTTCCAAAGGAACGTACATAAGAACATTAGGCGAAGATATTGCTGAAAAATTAGGTAGTGTGGGTTATTTGCGATTATTAAATAGAACCGCTATTGCTAACATAAAAGTGAGCGAATCAAAATACATTTCTGAGATTGGCCATAAAGATATTATTTCAATTAGTAAAGGACTTTCTCATATGCTGAAAGTGGTTGTTTCAGGATCGGAAATTGAGAAAGTTAAAAATGGTGTATCTTTATACTTTGATAAAATCAAAAATTGTGATATAATATTGATTACTACAGATGATGATCTTCCTTTAGCTGTATATGCTAGAAAAGAGAATGATCTATTCAGCTGTGTACGTGGTTTGTGGTAATGAAAATTATTGATTTTGATTTAACAAATGTTCCAAATAATCTTGAACCTATGAATTTGTGTTTAGGTTATTTTGATGGTATGCATTTAGGACATCAAAAGATAATTAGTGAAGCAAAGAAAAATGGTGGTCCTGTTGGTGTATTAACATTCAATACATCACCTCATATTTTTATTGGTAGAGACTCAAATAAACGTTGCCTTACCAGTGTCGATGAAAGAGCGTTTTATTCTGAGCTATATGGTCTTGATTATTTATTAGTAATGCCATTTGATGAAGAAATAATGGCTACATCAAGATTAGATTTTGTTAATAACGTTTTAAAAATATTAAAACCAAAATCAATTTACTGCGGTGAAGATTACCATTTTGGTAAAGATGCTTTAGGCACTCCAACTTTTTTAAGCCATTATTTTGAGACACATACAGTTAATTTGGTGCAGCTTAAAGATAAAAAGATTTCAAGTAGAACAATTAGAGAATTAATTGGTTTGGGTGATATTAAATCTGCAATTAAATTAATGGGCCACTATTATCGAATTGGTGGTTATGTTGTTTCTGGAGAAAGAAACGGAAGAACAATTGGATTTCCAACCGCAAACTTAGATTTAGATTTTCCATATGTAATGCCAAAAGAAGGCGTTTATATGGGCTTTGCCTATATTCGTGATGCACAATATCTGGCAATGATTTGTATAGGAACCCATCCTACTTTTGGTGCACTTCAAATTCCAATTGTAGAAGTTCATATTATTGACTACTCTGATAATTTATATGGTGATTATCTATTTATAGATATTGTTGACTTTATTAGAGAAATAAATGTTTATCAAAATGTTGATGATCTTGTAAAACAACTAGAAAAAGATAAACAAAAAACAATTAATTGTTTGCAACTTAGCAAATAAAAGCATATATTGTTTAAGGCAGCTTAATCGTAGATTTACGAATCCCTAACGTATTTCCAGGACTAAGCCAAGTAAATGAAAGGGGAAAAAGACAATGGCACTTTCTAAAGAAAGAAAAGCTGAATTAGTTAAGAAATTCGGTAAGAATGAAAAAGACACAGGTTCTGTTGAAGTTCAAATCGCATTATTAACTGAACAAATTAAAGCTTTAACTGAACACTTAAAGAAAAACCATAACGATGCGATGAGCAAACGTAGCTTACAAATCCTTGTCGGTCAAAGAAGAAGTTTATTAGACTATCTTATCAAAAATGATCGTGAAGGCTACTTCAAATTAATCGCTGAATTAGGATTAAGAAAATAAGATAAAAAGTTCTAAATTAACCGCATGTGATGTGCGGTTTTTTTATTGTTTGCTTTTACTATGTAAGGTGGTAAAATAAGAGACGTTGAAATTTATAGAGGTAAAAGAAAAATGAAACAAGTATTCGAATTAGAGTTCGAAGGAAAGAAGTTCGTTGCTGAAGTTGGTGAAATCGCTAAACAAGCTGATGGCGCTGTCTTCATGAGATTAAACGATACAGTCGTTCTTTCCACCGTTTGTGCTAGTGATTTACCAAAAGAAGGCGATTTCTTCCCATTAACAGTTGGTTATGAAGAAAAACAATACGCTATCGGTAAAATTCCTGGTTCATTCTTAAGAAGAGAAGGTAGAGCAGGAGAACACGCTACCTTAACCGCAAGATTAATTGATCGTCCTATTAGACCAATGTTCTCTGAAGGATTCCGTAATGAAGTCCAAATTGTTAATACTGTTATGTCTGTTGATCAAGATTGTTCACCAGAAATGACTGCTATGTTAGGATCTAGCTTAGCATTAGGTATTTCTGATATTCCATTTGATGGACCAATTGCTGGTGTTCAAGTTGGTAGAGTTAATGGTAAATTCATCATTAACCCAACTGTTGCTGAAAACGAAGCAAGCGATATTCATTTAACAGTTGCAGGTACTAGCGAAGCTATTAATATGGTTGAAGCTGGCGCAAATCAAGTTAGTGAAGACGATATGCTTGATGCCATTATGTTTGGCCATGAAGCTATTAAAAAACTCTGCGCTTGGGAAAAAGAAATTATTGCTCAAGTTGGCAAACCAAAAAGAGAAATTGAACTTTATCACTGTGATCCAGTTATTGAAAAAGATGTTACAGAAAGGGCTGAAGCTCGCTTAGTTAAAGCTATTTCTATCTTTGATAAACTCGAAAGACAAGATGCAATCGATGCCATCGAAAATGAAATTAAAGATGACTACGATTCACGTAAATATGAAAACGAAGCAGAACATCAAAAAGTTATGCACATGGTCATCGAAACTCTCGAAGGCTTAGTTGCAAAAGAAGTTCGTCGTTTAATTACTGAAGAAAAGATTAGACCAGATGGTCGTAAAGTTGATGAAATTCGTCCACTTGATGCCCAAGTTGATTTATTACCACGCGTTCATGGTTCCGCTATGTTCACCCGCGGACAAACACAAGTTATTGCTGTTACAACTTTAGGTGCTAAGAGTGATGAACAAATTATTGATAATTTGACTGAAGAAGAAACTCGTCACTGGATGCATCATTACAACTTCCCACCATATTCAGTTGGTGAAGTTGGCAAGATGGGCTCTCCAGGAAGAAGAGAAATTGGTCATGGTAAGTTAGGTGAAAGAGCATTAAGTTATGTTATCCCTAGCGTAGAAGAATTCCCATACACAATTAGAACTGTTGCTGAAGTTTGTGAATCTAACGGTTCCTCATCTCAAGCTTCTATTTGTGCTTCATGTATGTCACTTATGGCTGCTGGTGTTCCACTTAAAGCTATGGTGAGTGGTATCGCAATGGGTTTAATCACAAGTGGTCCACTTGATGGAAAACATCCATATACAATTCTTACTGATATCCAAGGTTTAGAAGATCACTTTGGTGATATGGACTTTAAAGTTGCTGGTACTGAAAATGGTGTTACAGCATTACAAATGGATATTAAAATTAAAGGCGTTACAAGAGAAATCTTGAAAGAAGCTCTTGCTCAAGCTCATGGTGCGCGTGCTGAAATTAGAAAAGTTATGGCTAAAGCCATTGCAGAACCAAGACCAGATGTTGGTAAATACGCCCCTAAGATGGATACATTCATGATTGATGTTGATAAGATTAGAGAAGTTATTGGTACTGGCGGTAAAGTCATTAACGATATCATTGCTCAATGTGACAACGTTAAGATTGATATCGAAGATAATGGTCAAGTTACTATCTACCATATGGATAGAGAAACCATCAATAAGGCTAAAGGAATGATTTTAGATATCGTTAGAGAAGCTAAAGTTGGTGAAGAATTTGTTGGTGAAGTCACTAGAGTTGAAGACTATGGTGCATTCGTAAAACTCTTCGGTAATGTTGAAGGTTTATGTCACGTAAGTAGACTTGGTTGGGGCTTTGTTAATAGCGCTAGCGATGTCTGTAAAGTTGGCGACACCTTAAGAGTTAGAGTTATCGAAATTGATGAAAAAGGCAAAGTAAAAGTCAGTGCTAAAGAATTTATGGAAAAACCTGCTGATTTTGATCCAAATGCCGAACGTCCACGTATGGAACATCAACATCGTCCAGATAATTCCTTCAAAGGACCAAGAAAATTCCGTAAATAATAACGAAATTAAATCAATAGGCTTTCGGTTAATCGTAAGCCTATTTTTTTATGTTTTTATTTTTAAATAAGTAATATAATAAATATGTATCTGTATAGCAAATGAGTTAATCTAATCACATACTGGTTAGATTTTCTTTTTATCTAATCAAGTATAATTAATTCATGCCGTTATCCTGCACAATAAAAATACAGTTTTGAACTGTCAGACTTCATGCTCAGGCATACGG
>JAZLFA010000042.1:0-21602 GCA_045615545.1 Bacilli bacterium
TATGAAAATCAGACTGTCTAAGCAGTATTTTAAATATAGAGGTCCCGCGACTATCGCTTATAATATTACCATGGAATGAAAAAGCGACCCCTAGGGGTCTACAATCAATGCATCCCATGGATACATATATTGTTAATGAGATATACAATAATAAATATACACAAAAATTGGAATTATTTACAAAAATAATCATTATTTCTAAAATAAGATTATGTTCAAGAAACGAGAAACACTAACCCAAAACATAACATATATGGGAATAATGGCTGCGATAAATGTAATATTTGTAGTCTTAACTTATTTTGTTCCCTTCCTACTTTTTGTATTAGTTTTTATTCTTCCTCTTTCAAGCACAATAGTGACACTGTTTTGTAAGAAAAAATATTTCCCAATTTACGCTATCGCAACTATTGGCATTTGTATACTTGCCACCATGAACAATTTTAGCGACACATTATTCTATGTTATACCTTCAATTTTATCCGGTTTTGCATTTGGCATATTGGTCGAGAAAAAAGCATCATCTTTATGGATTATTTTAATATCAACAATAATCACAATTGGGTTTGGATATGCCTTCATTCCATTAATAAAATTTTTGTATGGAACTGACATAGTTGATGTCTTTGCAAAAATGTTCAACTTAAAAGATTTTCCATACCTAAATTATGTAATTCCGTGCTTTATTTGCTTTATTTCTTTAGCGCAATCAACAATTTCATATATAGTTATCAAAACCCAACTACCGAAGCTTGGATACGAAATTAACGACAATATTTCTCATTATTCAACATACATTGGATCGTTAGTGTTTATTGTATTAGATATCTTATTTATTTTTGTTTATCCAAGCCTCTCTTATTTGTTCGCTATTGGTGTTTTGTTTTTCTCCATTTTTGTCTTTATTGATTTTTGTGAAAAAATAAAGAAAATTCCTCTTATATTATCAGGGGTAAGTTTACTTATCGGATTGGTGCTTTATATTACATTATACAAGTACATTCCTACACCCATAGGGATGCACTTGCTTGACACTATATTTGTAGGCATTTTAATTATCGGCTTTGTCGATAATTGTTTATTAATACATAAAAGCAAGTTAGAATAGTGTCGTGATTCAGTCAATTTTAAAAAAATTTTTAAAAGGCCTATTGTATATTTTTATACTTCCAGGTGTTTTGGTTATTCTTTCTTTTTATTCAGTGATTGGCATCTTCATGTTTGTATTTCTTGGCATTAAAGCAATTCTATTGTTTTTTACTGGAAGAAATTTATTTGGTGACTTACCTGAAGATATAAAAGCAAGACAAATTCTTACAGGCCAAAAGCAAGAATATGTTTTGGAAACAAATACATCAAATATACCGGTGCAAGGTGAAGAATTAGTCATAGGAAATAACACCCCTATTGAACCAACAATTCCAGAAACAACTCTCCCTCCAGAAAATACCCCTCAATCAACTCTTCCTCCAGTAACGGAAGATAATTCATCAACCACTACTGAGCATAATAACGATGGCTTAGGAGGTGAGTATTAATGTTATTCATTAAACTAAGTGAAAATGATAAAAGAGCAATCTTTATTTTTCTTCTTGCCATCATTATATTAATCGCCTTAGTTGGTTATATCGGGTACATCATTAAAAGAGTGATGAAGTTCCAAGGTAAAAAACTTGATACTTTAACTCGTGATGTTGTTATTACAAAAGTTGTAGACAATAAGAAAGATTTTATTCACTACGCAAGAAAAAAGAATTGGAGAACATTCTTCCTACAATCTTGGATCCCAATATTAATTATGCTTTTTGGTATTATGGTTTTAATCATTCACAATGCCGCAACAAACAATTGGAATTATGATTTATTAGATTATAAACTAACTGGCTTTAACACAATCTTTTACATATGGGATTTTGGCAATATTGATAAATATACCACACAGGTATTTGGCATTACTCTTTTGGCAAGATGGCCTGATATTATTCATACTCCAGAGTGGCACGCTGAAGCTTGGGCTTCATATATTTTCTTCCCATGCATTCTTGTTGGAGGATGTTGGTATTTAGTGACCGTTCAATGCGCGTTATCAAGAACAATTAGAATGCATCAACTATCACACAGCATCTATGATGCTAATTTAGATGGATATAATCAAAGAATGGCCCCTGATATTGGAAGCCATTCTGATAAACCTGATAATCTTAATTTATGATTATTGACAAAGAGTAGCAATTGAATAAATTAGATATCCAATTAAAGCGAGATTAAAAATAACGAAAAGCCAGATGAGACGAACTCTCATCTTTTCTTTTCTTTCAGCTTCTTCAACAGTTAATATTCTCTCTTTAGCCATAATTAATATTTTATATTATTACTTGTTCTTGGGTATGGTTGAACATCTCTAATATTGTTCATGCCTGTTACATACATTAATAAACGATCAAAACCAATTCCAAAGCCAGAATGTTTACATCCACCATATCTACGTGTATCAAGATACCAATCAAGAACTTCGGTGTTGCCTAAAGAATCCATCTTGGCTTTTAATAAGTCGTAACGTTCTTCTCTTTGGCTACCACCAACAAGCTCTCCAACATATGGAACTAATAAGTCACAAGCCGCAACTGTTTTTCCATCATCATTTAATCTCATGTAGAAAGCTTTAATATCTTTTGGATAATCGGTTAAGAAAACTGGGCCTTTAACAATTTGTTCAGTTAAATATCGCTCATGCTCGCTTTCTAAATCCATACCCCATTTAATATTCATGTTTTCGAACTTAACACCATCCGCAACAGCTTTTTCAAGATGCTTAATACCTTCGGAATAGCTCATTCTCTTAAATTCGGAATTCACAACATGTTTAAGTCTTTCCATTAAAGAAGTATCAATCATTGTGTTAAAGAAATTCATTTCTTCTGGACAAGCTTCCATAACGTAGTTAATACAGAATTTAATACAATCTTCGATACAATCCATATTATCTGATAAATCACAGAAAGCCATTTCTGGTTCAATCATCCAAAATTCGCTAGCGTGTCTAACTGTATTAGAATGTTCCGCTCTAAAGGTAGGACCAAATGTATAAACATCTCTAAATGCTAACGCAAATGGTTCAACATGTAATTGACCTGTAACAGTTAAGTTTACTGGTTTACCAAAAAATTCATCAGCAGTTTTACTATCATGAGCAATTACATCAAAAACATTGCCTGCCCCTTCTCCATCATTAGTTGTAATTATAGGAGTGTGAACATAAATAAATCCTCTTTGTTGGAAAAATTCATGAATAGCAAAAGCTAATACACTTCTAACTCTATATACAGCTTGGAAAGTATTGGCACGTGGTCTAATATGAGCAATATCTCTTAAGAATTCAAAACTATGTCTCTTCTTTTGAAGAGGATAATCTTCATCACAATCACCTTCAAGTTCACATGAGGTAACTTCAATTTCAAATGGTTGTTTATTTTCTGGTGTAAGCTTAACGTTGCCACTTACTTTAATAGCCGCACCAGTTCTTAGTCCAGATAACACATCGTGATTCTTAGTATCTTTTGTATACACTAACTGAATGTTTTTAAAATACGTACCATCATTAAATTCAATGAATCCAACGGCACCGTTATCACGATTTGTTCTAACCCAACCTTCCAAAATAACTTCTTTTGTTTCTTCAATCTCTTCCTTATCGCCATAAACAATAATGTCGTAAAGGTCAAAATCAGTAATGAGTTTAGCAGACATATTTATTACCTCCTTGTAATATTATCACATAATTACTTATGAAATCCTATTTGATTTCAAAAATTCTTATAGTCCTCTATTTCCCAGTTTGGATCCACTCCAACAGTAAGTGGAGCAAACAATTTTCTTTCATATAAATGTTCTGCAACTTTTGCAATCATTGCAGCATTATCAGTTGTGCACCAAATGGGCGGAATATTAATTTTAACTTTCAGTTCATTCATTGCATTAGTCATTTCGCTTCTTAAATATGAGTTTGCAGAAACACCACCAGCAAGAATTACTTCTTTTACGTTATATATTTGAACCGCTTTCTTCGTGCGATCAATTACTTCCCCAACCGCTACATCTTGGAAGCTCTTACACATATCAGGAACGTTAACTTTTTCTCCATTTTGTTCCAATTTATGAACAAGATTAATTACATTAGTTTTTAAACCAGAATAGGAAAAATCTAATGTTTTTTCTCCTTTGAGTGGTATTGGTAAGTCATAAGTATGCTTTCCTTCCTTTGATAATTTATCAATTGGTATTCCACCAGGATAAGGCAAACCAAGAACTCTTGCAACTTTATCAAACGATTCACCAATAGCGTCATCTCTAGTTTGGGCTATTACTTCAAATTCAAGATGATCTTTCATGAGAACAAGTTCTGTATTACCACCACTAACAACAACTGCTAAAAGCGGGAAGGTAAGTTCTTCAATAAATTCATTTGCGTATATATGACCAGCTAAATGGTGAACTGGAATAAGTGGTTTATTGTATAACATTGCTAAAGTTTTAGCGGCTTGTAAGCCAATATGAAGAGCACCAATTAATCCTGGGCCCCTTGTGACAGCAAATGCATCAATTTCTTCTAGCGAACAGTTTGCTTTTTCAAGGGCTTCTTTGATTACAACGCCAATCGCCTCCGTATGAAGTCTTGAAGCGATTTCAGGCATTACTCCACCATATTTTACATGTACATCAATTTGACTAGAAACGACGTTAGCTAAAAGATTACCGTTTTCAATAATGGCAACAGCGGTTTCATCGCAACTAGATTCAATTGCTAAAATTTTAGGCATATAGTTTTACCTCGAAAGACATGTATATTGCATCTTCACCATTTGAATAATAATTCGGTTTAATTAGCACATCTTTAAAACCATGATTTTTATATAAAATAATCGCGTTTTGATTAGATTTTCGCACTTCTAATGTAATTGTTCTAACTCTTTTTGCATAACAATCGAGCTTAACTTCTTCAAGTAACATACTGGATAATTTGTTGCCGCGATAAGCTTTGTCTATTGCGATTTGACAAATTGTTGCGGTCTCAAATGTAATCCAATAATCGACAAAACCAACAACCTTATTTTGATAGGTAATTACCAAAATGTTCGCATATTGATTATTGTTAATCTCAACCATTAAATCTGAGGCCTTCCAAGGCGCAACAAAAGAATCGTTTTCAATAGCCATAACAGCATCGAAATCAACATCAGTAATTGGTCTAATTTCAATATCAGATTGTCGCATATTCATCCTTTAAATAGATTGCTTTAGCGCCTAATGGATCAGATAGGGGTTCACTCAGCTTTGCAAGTTCGTTCATATTAAAAATAACATCAGCGTTATATCCATTAATATTCAAATATTTTGTATCTCCACAAACCGCGAATTCTTTGTGGTCATTAATATAATTTATTACATCAGCGTTATTCATTATTTGATCTTCGAGAATAATTCTATGTTTATCATAAACAGCAAAATACGATCTTCCACTTCTAGCATCCATTATACAAATAGATGTTTTATTTAAATTTTGCAAAACTTCTAAAGAGGACAATGTAATCATTTTTGCTTTACAAACAAGACAAATTACTTTCGCGATTGAAATTGAGAGTCTAATGCCTGTATAACTACCTGGTCCTTTTGACACAATCACACAGCCAATATCATCACGAGTAAAATTATTTTTCTTAAGAAGTTTATCAAGTTCAGGGATAATAAATTCTGATTGTTGTTGCCACGCTTCATAAGAAATTGAGTCAATCACTTCTTTTTCGCTTAGGCCAACGGATAGATAACGATTACTAGAATCCAAAATTATATTAATCATTGTTTACTTCCTCGAAAGAAATTTCGCGAACATCATCACCAATATTCTTGATATCAACTAAATAGTGATGTGATGGAATTAATGGTGAAATAAACATTGGCCATTCAATCATAGTGTAACCTTTTTCGTAACCAATATATTCGTCCAAACCAATATTAATACTCTTATCTTCTAATCGATATGCATCAATATGAATTAGAGATTTATCTCCATTGAAATACACTTTCATAATATTAAATGTTGGGGAAAGGATTTTATCCTTAATACCTAAATACTCTCCAACACCTTTTACAAATGTTGTTTTACCAGCGCCTAAATCTCCAGTTAACAAAACAACACTTCCAAGTGGAAGAAATGCCATAATTTCTTTTGCCAAAAAAATTGTCTCCTCGCTTGAGACAGTCTTATAAACTTTTTTCATTAACCTTTATTCATCTCTGAAAGAAAAATATCAAAATATTCCTTAATCTTTTCATCCAAAAAAGGAAAAGATTTAGAAACCATGAGTTTTTCTATTTCATCAGTTTGATAACGTAATACTTTTTTAAGATCATCACTATAACCATAACTAGCGGCGTGATGTAAAAATTCCTTTTCATCAAGAATGCGAATGTGTTTGTCAGGGAACAGCTTAACATCTAGATCATAATCAATGTATTTAACATATGATTGGTGAATGATTGCTGGAGATGCGATGTTACAATAGTAACATATGCCATCACTTTTAAACATGCAAATAACGTTCCACCAATCTTTTTTAGAAAAGATAGTAACGGCTGGCTCTTTTGTAAACCAACGTCTGCCATTGTTTTCTACAACTTTTGCTTTTTTTGCAACCACTACAATATAGTCGTCATTGTTTTCCACCACAAAACCACGGTCCCACCAACGATGAAGTGTTCCGTCATGTTTATATGATTGAATTGCAATCCAACGTCCAACAAGACCCATATAATTTATTCCTTAAGTAGTTCGGTTGCATCCAAAACAGCAACAATATCTTTGTTAAATTTATTTCTTGAAGTTGGGTCATAAGCTTTTTCAAAAGGAATTGCCATTAACGTATCATCATAGCTCATATAGAAAGATGTTCTTCCCGCCATAACAACAGCGTTAAAATTAACAAAACATCCGCTAACATCTAAGCTTTTAACCGCTGAAAGGAACTTAGAACCTAAATCTTTTTTAAAGTCAGCACCTTTCTTACCATAAATTATAAAGTTACCTTCTTCGAATAATACTTCTAAGTCTTCGATATCAGTAGGTTCATCACACTTATTTTCACCATTGGTTTTAATTGAAATGATGTATCTATCTTCGAAATGAAGAGCGTTTTCTCTATGGCCGTAGTAGCCCAAGAAACAAACAACTTTAGAATTCTTTCGTTGACCAGCAACATATAAAGCAAGCTCACCACATACGAATGGTGAATTGTTATATTTTCCACTAACAATGTTTCTGGAAGCGATATCAATAACATTACTATAAATATGTTCAGGCATCGTATCGCCTAAACCAAATTTTCCAACGCGATCATATTTACATTCACTAAATTTACCAGTTGTGTATGTTTCACGGTTTAAAGCTAAACTCACTTTTTTAACATAATCTTTAGATTCAACAGGAAATTTCTTCCTTGTAATAAAATAGAAAGCAAGCATTCCGACCAAAAGAACACCAGCAATAACATAACCAAATGTTTTGCAAAGCATATCTTGTTGAACAACCAACACTAACGCTGCAATCATACCGGCAATCACAACTATTGATAGTATTCTTGAAATTAATTTTGTCTTTTGAAAACTCTCATGAATTCCGTTACGAGCGGTTTCAATAGAGTCAAAAGCATTTGGTTCATCCTCACCATATGGGACTAATTCTATTAATTCAGCTATGGCTTCACTTTTAACTTCTTCTTTAGTTTGAACGGTTTCTTTAGTTTCGGTAGCCTCAACAGCTTCAACTTCTTCAACCTTTGTTTCTTCTTTAATTTTCTTTGCCATATAATAACTCCTATTTTCGCTAATATACGTTTATTATCTCACATAGTGAGAAAAAAACCAATATTAAGAAGCAAATCGTTTGTTGACAGTTTTAAGTGGTCGATATAGTAAAAGTATGCCAACAAATGAAATCAAACACGATGGCCCAACATAAGCTAATTGATAAACCAATGATGAATAGAAAGATAGTTTATAAAAAACAATACCAGATACGGTTGCTGCCAAAGTTCTAGAAACAAAAACTAAACTAACTGCCACAAATATCCAAAAATATGGTTTCCATTTTTTCTCAGTGAAAATAAGTTTTCTAAATAAACCAATGATTGCAATTGAACCAAAACCAAGTAAATAATCAAAAGGATAATACACGATTCCGTAGCCATCAAGTAAACAACTCAACAAGCCAAAAATTATTCCAGTAGCAATAAATCCTTTAAAGAAACCTTTTCTTAAACAAACAATAAATAACGGGAGCATTACTAAAGAAATAGAACCTCCATTGGCGAATAATTTTATTTTAAATACAGCGAAATCTAACACTATTGCAAAAGAGACAAATATTGCAATTTCAACAGTATCTCTAATAGCAAATTTATTAGAGTCAAAAATCGATCGAGAAAGTAACAAAGAAACAATTACATTATATAGCGAAAGCATAATTGGTGCAGACGAATAACTTATATTATGAATTTGATAATAAGAAGCAACTATTCCCCTAGAAAAAACAAGTAACACAGCTGATGAAATAAAAGCCGAAAAACATAGCATTTTTACGTAATTTTGCTTAAAAATAAGAAAAATTAATGTTGATAAAAATGAAAGTATATATGGAAGAATAAGTAAGAAACTACACCATGAAAAACCATATGTAGATATAAATTCAGTAAGTGAATATATACTATAATTAATATGGAAAAATGGAGCAAACAAACAAGCTATTGTTAACAGCAAATTCGTACTAGCAAAAATTAATTTTTTATTCATTAAAAACGCCTCCTAACATAGGAGGTGCACGAAACATTTCCTACGCCAGCATTATCTGGATCAGGTACGGTCGATTCGAAGAAGAATCCTCTCAGCCAGGTTCGCCCAGCTCCCACAAATATTATAATCTCTATTTTATTATTTTGAAGTATTAATCCAATTAATTTCTTTTACTTTATTTTCAAGCAAATATTCATTAGCTTTTTTGAAATGATTATTGCCAAACCAACCACCGTGATTAGCGGCTAGAGGAGAAGGATGAATGCATTCAAGAACCAAATGAGTAGGATTATGTAATTTCTCTTTTAATTTTCTCGCAGGACCACCCCAAAGCATAAACACCATTGGACGATATTGCTTATCGAGTACATCAAGAACATCTTCAAGAAAATCATGATATTGTTTGATATTATGACTCAATGCTTGATGTGCTCTAACAGAAAGAATTGAGTTAAGTAATAACACACCTTGCTTTGCAAGATAAGTTAAATCTCCACACGAATAATCCATTGGCACTTTATATTCTTTTTCAATCTCCTTAAAAATATTAATTAATGAAGGGGGAACTTTAATTCCTTTTGGGACAGAAAATGATAAACCCATTGCTTGTCCAGGTTCATGATATGGATCTTGCCCCACAATAACAACCTTGACTTTATTAAGTGGCGTGAGTTTGAAAGCATTAAACAAGAGATCGCGAGGAGGGTATATAACACTATTGGCGTATTCTTTATTTAAAAAATGATTAAGTTCATCGCTATAATCTTTCTTTCCGACATTTTTAAAAAATTCATTCCAGTTAGATGGTACTTTATCCATAAGAAGAGTATATCATTTTTTCTATACATATAGGTAGATACAAAGTATAATGGCGATATGAGAGTATTGATTGTTTTTAACCATCCTGCCCCATATAAGGTAAAGCTTTTCAATGAATTATCAAAACATATTGACCTTGATGTAATCTTTGAGAGAAGAAAAGCATTAAATAGAAATAAACAATTCTATAATCAAAAGATTCAATTTAATGCAATGTTTTGTTCTGGAATTAAATTGGGTAAAGAAAATGTAATATCACACAAAGTAAAATCATATATAAAGAAACATCATAATGACTATGACACAATTATTATGAATGGTTACAGCACTTTTGCTGAAATGTTAGCGTTAAATTATATGATTAAAAATCATATTCCATACACTCTTATGGTTAATGGTGGAGTAATAAAAAATGACTCAAAAATTAAACTAAAACTTAAGCAAAAATATATTTCTAACGCAAATAAATATTTAGCACCAAACGATGAAAGTAGTCGATATTTGCAGCATTATGGCGCTAAAAAAGAAGAAATTTCATTATTTCCATATAGCAATATTATGCAAAAAGATATCCTTACAATGTCAGAGATTAACAAAATAAAATCTAATGGCTGTTTTGTAAGTGTTGGGCAATTTATTGAAAGAAAAAATAATGAACAATTAATCCGTATTTTTAAAAACAGAAAAGAAAAACTTTTATTAGTGGGAGAAGGTCCACTAAAAAAGAAATATCTAAACATTATTAAAACAGAAAATATAACAAACGTTGATATTATTGGCTATCTTCCTGAAAACTTATTATTTGCCTTATTAAAAAAATCTAAAGCCCTGGTGAGTTTGTCAAAAGAAGATATTTATGGACACACAATTATTGAAGCTTTGGCAAATGGTATTCCTGTAATAGCGAGTAATAGAATTTTATCAGCATTACAAATTATTAAAAAAGAGTATAATGGATTCGTTGTCGACATTAATGATGATGAAGAAATTAATGACGTGCTTAATAAAACAGATCAAATAGATAAGATTAATTGTATTGAATCAATTCTAAAGTTCACAATTGAAGAAAGCGCAAAAACAATCATAGAGAAATTAAAATGAATATTATTTATTTCACAACAGCACAAGAAAGCAATGATTACAATAAATTTTTGAGTTTATGGAATAAACCAATTAATTCATCTAATCAAATTTTTCATAATAAATTAATTAGGTCACTAAGCTTAACTAATCATATTGATGTAATTTCTTTAAGGCCATATTCAAAAGATATCGTTGATCCAAAAGCATTAATTAAAGACGAAACAATATCGAGCCAAATTCACTGGCATTATTTGAAAGTATCTGGTCATAAATTTAACCGCTATATTTCATATGTATCTCAAGCAAAAAGAATTGTTAAGAAATGCCCTAAGGATTCATTAATTATTACAGACACCATTAATCCAGGTGTTCTTGAAGTATCAAATATCATCTCAAAGCTTTTTAAATTACAAATAATAGGTGTCTGCACAGATTCGCCAAGCAACATTACTGGAACAACCAGAAAATATACGAAGTCAATCTTAAGAATCGCTAATAACTTATCAGGATATATCACATTAACTGCAGGATTAAATGAATTATTCAATGAACACAATAAACCTTGTATCGTTATTGAAGGTTTAGTCGATTCCATTAAGGTCGAACCAATTGAAAATAAATATGGCAAATATATATTTATGGCTGGCGCATTAAATGAACGATATGGTTTATATAATTTAATCGATACGATGTCCTTGCTAAAAGGAATTAATTTAGTCTTTGCAGGCCATCACGCTGACGAAAATAAAATTAACGAGCTTATTAAAGATAAAACAAATATTTTTTATCTTGGTTCCTTACCAAATAAAGAAATTATTGCTCTAGAACAAAACGCAATTGCTAATATCAATCCAAGACCTTATAACGAAGACTTAGATCGATATTCTATACCAAGCAAAGTACTCGAATATTTAAATAGCGGTGTGCCGACAATAAGTGTCAAAAACACTAAACTTTATAAGATGTTTTCTAGCGACATAATATGGGTTAATTCAAACAAACCATGTGACTTATTGGCAGCGATTGAAAAGCTAGATGCACTAAAGAAAAAAGACTCTGAAGCATTGGCAAAAAAAGCAAAAGAAGATGTAAATCATTACTTCTCATTAGAAGTTATTAATAAAAAGCTATCAGGATTCTTATATCTATTTACGAAGAGAGATAATAATCTTCTCTAAAATATTATCTAAAGCAAAATTCTTGGAATAATAACTAAAGTTATTAATACCAAGTTTTTTTCTATTTTCGTCACTTGTATCAATAAAGCTTTTAATTGTTGAAACCAAACTTGAAATATTTTGTTCACTAAAGAATGCTCCATCCGCTTCTTTAAGGACTTTTTTACCATCACCATCAAGAACAGCAATAACCGGTTTAGCAAACGCCATCGCAATAATTAATTTTGCAGGTATTGTTTTACCAACTACAGTTTTGTTTGATAAAGAAACTAATACCACATCACTGCTTAAAATATAACCGGCCGCTTCAATAGATGGTTTTGGTCCGTGCATAATTATTTTTTCTTCTAATCCATTAGCCTTAATCTCATCCATAAGATCTTTTTGATATCGGCCGCTTCCAACAACATGTAGTGTCACCGGTTCATTTTTCAATTCTTTAAAGACAGGAACAAACATATCGCATAGTTGTAAGCGATTGATGTTGCCACAATACAAAATATTATTCATGCCTTTAAAAGAATAAGGCTTAATAGTATCAATTTCCAATAGGCTTGGTTGAGGAACATAAATAATTGGTTTATTTCTAATTTTTAAAACTCTTTCAAAATATTCTTTATAAGATGGGGAACCAATAAGAATCTTATCTGCCCCTTTATAAAGTTTTTTACTTAAGAAATAATAAAACCAATACATTGGGAAATATTTAATAGTGTGATGTGTGGCCACAACACTTTCGGGCCATATGTCCAAAACATGTGTAATATGAGGAACATTATGTAATTTTTTGTATAAATTTGCAGGTGATAATATTGTTACAGGAGAAAGAGAATATGAGTAAACAACATCATAATTTTCTTTGCAATTCTTTACCCATTTGCGGGAATTTCGCCAAAAAGATACATAATTTTTAATTAAGCTCAACGTATTTTTCTTACACGGAGAAATATCAACTCGATGTACATTTACACGATTAATTATTTCGTCGTTAACATCTTTATATTTTGGGTCAATTACTCCATATCCGATATCAGGTTTACCAGTCAATACATCAACAGAAAAACCACGAGCCGCCAATCCTTCAGCAATCCTAGTAATAGAAAAATTCTTTGGATAATAATACTGACAAACTATAAGAATTTTCATAAGACTATCATAATGCATTTTTTTAAAAAATTGAATTATTTGTAAAATTCAATTAGTCATATATAATTTTATTTGTGAAAACAAACATTAGAGTAAACGTAATTATTAACATCATTAGAACTCTTGTTTTAACAATTCTTTCATTTATTACATATCCATGGGTTTGTCGATATTTAGGCGATACCGCACTTGGTACTTATTCATGGGCTGTTACATTTGTTGCATACTTTTTGATCTTGGCGAAAATCGGTGTTCCAAACCTTGCAATTAGGGAGTGCGTTAAATATCGTAATGACAAAGAAAAACTTTCCAATAAAGTTCAGTTATATTTCATAATTCAAGCAGTCTCAACCGTTATCTCGTTTGGATTAATGTGCTTAATTATTTTTATTGTTCCTCAAATAAAAGAAAATGCCTCTTTAATATTTATACTATCGTTAAATTTTTTAACCGGCGCATTCTCATTTGAATGGGTATTCATTGCTTTAGAAAAGCAATTCTATATGTCTGCTAGAATGGTTGTTACCCTTGCCTTAACAGCGATTCTTGTTGTTACAATGGTTTCAAATCCAAGCGACATTTATATTTACGCATTAATAACAGTTTCTGTAACCATCTTCTCTGTAATTGCTAACTTAATTTATGTCCGTAAATTTATTTCATTTAAAAAGACAATGCCTTATGAAATTAAAGGTTTATTTAAACCATTATTGGTATTATGTGCTTTATCATTATTTATTTCGGCTTATAACCAAACAGATACATTTGTATTAGGTTTTATCGATTCAACCAAAACGGAAGTTGGAAGCTATTCTGTTGGGATTAAAAGCATCGATATAATTATCGGTTTTATCACCGCATTATCAACAGTATTTATTCCAGCAGCTAGCTATTATTGGCAAAAAGAAAATAAAGAACAATATAACAAGCTCACTAAGTATTCTATGAATATTGCATTATTTATTGTATTGCCTGCTGTTGCCACTATCACTGTTTTAGCAATACCTATTACTAAACTCATATCAGGTAACTATGTTACAAGTGGCTTTGATAATTCCGCATATGTATTAATGGCCTTATCTTCTATGATGATCACGTATTCGTTAGGAGATATCATATATAACCAAATTCTTTTGCCTCAAGGAAAAGAAAAGCATTACTTATTTGCATTTATGGCAGGAACAATAATTAATATAGCCTTTTCGTTAATTCTTGGTTTATTGGCATTTAAAGATAAGCCATCTATAGGAGTCGCTATCGGAACGGCGGTTACTGATTTACTTGTTTTACTATATTTAGTAATTGATTCATTCGCTTATGTTAAAAAAGCACTCTTTAATATGAATAGTTTAAAGATTCTTGTTGCCGCTATTATTGTTACTACAGTAACAATAGGATTAAAGATTGCCTTCGAAAATGCTTTTAAAAACATAGATAAAGGAACAATGTATATATTAGAAATTGTTTTAACTGTAATTATTGATGCAGTAATCTACGTTGGAATCTTAGCAATATCAAAAGAAGATTTAGTCTCTTCTTTCTTTAGAAAGAAAAAGCAAACTATAGTAGAGGCCAATGACCAGTAGTTTTATATATAACAAAGAATATTACAAATATAATTAATAATAAAATAAACGAAAAGATAAACGGCCATCTAACGGTCCATATATTTGTTTCAATTTCAATAGGAAATTTATCCATTACATTAGGATTTTTTCTTTTATATCTTACGATTATGATGTCACCAAAGACATAAGCAAGGATAGCGTATATGCACGCGATTATTAATATAAGGTAAGGATAAGGAAAAGACTTATCAATTGCGTAGGCAATAAAAGGGACACCTATACCAATCCCTAATATTAGAATTGTAATCAAATATGTTTGATAATGCTTCAGTGAAGGAACCATATATATATCTCATAAAAAATGATATACTTTTCTTATGTCTCCAACAAGCAAGAAACATAATAAGTTCATCCGTACATTAACATGTCCAGTTAGAAAATTAATAAAATGTATTTCACCAAGAAAGTATGTTTCTTTCGAATATCGTTATATCACTGGTCATAAACTAAATTTAAATAACCCAACACGTTATACCGAAAAACTTCAATACCTCCGTTTATATACATATTCAAATAATGAAAAAGTATCACATTGCGCTTCTAGAGTGGGAGCAAGAGAATATGTAATAGATAAGGGATTTAATGACAAATTAATTAAGGTTTACGGCGTTTTTGATAGTTTTTCACAAATTAACTTCAATGAATTACCTAATCAATTTGTTATCAAATGTTCACATGCTTGTGGATTTAATCAAATTGTTTTTGATAAAAATTCACTCGATTTAAAAAGAGCAAAAAAACAATTTGATAAATGGCTTAAAACGGATTATGGGAAACTAACTGTGGAGCCACATTATTCATTAATCAAACCACAAATTATTATTGAAGAATTATTATTAGAAGACGGCTCATTACCTACTGAATACAAAATTCATGTATTTAATGGTGCCGCTAAATCTATGTATATAGTCACAAATAGAAATAAAGATATTAGGTACAACAATTATTACATCGATTGGACTCCATTTGATGAATCACAATTTAATCATTGGAAAAAGAGTGAGGCACCAATAAAAAAGCCATCTTGTTGGTTGGAGTTGGTCAAGATGGCCGAAGTGTTAGCAGGTGATTTCCCTTTTGTTAGGGTCGATCTATATTGTATTAACAATAAGATTTATTTTTCCGAAATGACTTTTACCCCAGCGAAGGGCACGCTTTTATTTGATGATGATAAAGCGGACTTTATTATGGGAGAATGGCTAAATATTAACGCCAAGTAGAACGCGGAAACATTACTTCGTAAAGAAATAGAGCATGGTCGTAATTAACGCCCATGTTTTCATTATATTCTTCATACAAAAGCTTATAGTCAATTGTCATTCCACATATTCTATTTGTGTTAATGTTACGCATTGAAAAACCAAAGGCAACATAATCGCTAAAATCACTGACATTAGTATTTACGTTATTTAATACATACTTATATGTGACTTTGTTATATCCGGTATCGTTACGATAAACTAATCCAATATGTAGCTCAATATCACTACGATGTCCAGGAATCTCTCCATGACTCTTAAAATCAAGCTCACTCTTAAAATGCATAAAGAAATAATCTGCGCTTACCATTTCTTTTTTAAACATGGTACCAAAACCTGACTCATCTATCTGTACCCTCACAGTTTCATATCTTCCAAAACAGAACAATTTACCATCAAATAATTTAGATGGGTAGCCTTCTTTAAATGATTCATCAACGTTTCTTAAAGCGTTACTCATGCCATATGAGTTTGATTCTTCAGAATATATGTCTGAAATAGAAACATTTGGTTCTTCTAACTTGAAGTTAACATCATTAAAACTTATGAACGGCAAGTCATTATCAGTAATATCTTTATATACATTAGGGTATTCTTTCATGTCATTATCATAAACACGATAATAATTATTCTCCCAAATTGGGGAATTATATAAATTACCATCATATATTTGTTTCAATCCATAGCCACATGAAGTCAAAACCAATGTTGGAAAAAACAATAAAATTCTAAATAATTTCTTATTCATTTGTTTCTCCTTTCATGCCGATAGAATACATATAACCAAGGATAAAAATAATCACCAAAAATGGACCGGACAAATATAATGGGAGTTGATTATAAAAATTCACCATTCTTAATACCGATCCGTTAATAAATGTATAAACAAAATATTCAACCACTAAAGCAAATAAAAGAATCTTTTCAACTTGATTATCTCTATTACTCTTTAAGTAATTAATCGTGCCCTTACAAGCAATAATAAGGAATAAAATAAAGAAGATAAACAAGAAGAAACCACCATACATAATGGAATCAAATAACCAGTTTCCACTTGGATAAATTACATAATCATTCGCATAGTTAACTATATATGGAGCAAAGCCAAATAGTTTTTCTTTAGTAAACATTCCGTCAAGAATATAGTTAATATCACTAATTAATTTATTTTCATTAAAGACATAATTAAAGAAACCGTTTGAATGTGTGATTTTGTTAACAAAACCAACACCATTCGCATTACAAATTATGAAAACGACTAGAAGAATAAATAAGAGTAAGAATATTAATAAAATAATTTTACTTACTTTATTACGAAGTTTATCAAACTTAGCAAAGACCACTATTAAACCAATAACTAAAATAGTTAATATATCGGCTACAAGCATTACTTTTGAAACGGTAAAGATTAATGCGAGCAATGCCAATAAAGTAAATAAACATAAAGAAATGAATTCTTTTTTCTTTTCTTTTGGAGAAATAAAGAATAAGCCAATCGCACTAGTTAATAGTAATGATGGGAACAAACTAAAATACTGTATTGTGATTGATTCAAAGTGAAAACTTATAAGTCCATATGCGGTTTGATTTAACGCTACACGCGAAACTGTTCCGTCATAATATGTGTGATAGTAACTATACTTTATTGTATAGAAAGCTCCATATTGCATTAATGTCATCACAAAATTCAAAAACGTAATTAATGCTAATACACTATTAAGAGTAAATAATAAGTGTTTAATTTTGAAAGAAGGTAAACGGCTCACTAAATAACCCGAAGTAACAAACACTAATAAAGTGATAGGAACAAATACCCTTTCTGCTAAACCAACAGAACTTGCCGAATAAGATGATAAAACGGCAATAAGCCCATAAACTAATATCGGCATCGCAAAAATAATATAGGTAGATACATTTTCTTTTTTTAGTTGCCAAAAAGTCATCAAGCCTAAAAGTAATAAAATAGCAATTCCAAGAACGGAATATAAAATATATGAATCACCAAAAGAGAATATAGTAAAAGCAATTATCTCCAAAGACAAAAAACTTACAACTGGAGCATAAACAAACCAACTCTTTAGTTTGTTAAGAAATTTCATAAGCATATATATTATATACTCATTAAAAAGAAAAAAGCGATAATCGCTTTTCTCTTATTAAATTTGAAATTAAATTTTAATCTTTTCCACCATCATTAATGTATAGAATACCTAAACATTTTGGCCCACAGTGAGATGTAATAGTGCTGCCAGCAACAGTGTGATAAATTTTCTTAAATCCACGTTTTTGTAATGCTTCTATAGCAACTTCAACCATTTCTGGGGATGCGGTTGTATTAGTTAAGAAAGCAACCGATAAATCAGGATTATTAAAATCTTTAAGTGTATCAGCACAGTATTGTTCAATAACAACATTATTCTTTCCGCGATATTGTTTGTTGTGACTCATTGTGCCATTTTTAACAACAATACGAGGTTTGAGTTTTAGTAAGTTAGCGCCAAAAGCTTTAAGTGCACTACACCTTCCGCCTTTAACCAAATAATCCAATGTATTAAGAACGAAACTTGCTTGAACATATGGAATTCGTTCTTCAACCTTTTTCACAATTTCTTCACAATTTAAACCGGAATCTGCAAGTTTTTTTGCATAAATTGCCAATAAACCAATACCAGTTGATAAGGTTCTTGAATCAATAACATAAACGTTTTTGACTTTACTAGCAAGCTCACGTAAATGCGAACATGAAGAAGAGAGTTCACCGCTTAATGAAAGATGAATAACTGCATCATATTCTTTTAGTAAAGAGCCGATATATTCTTCATATTCAAATTCATTGACTGCAGCTGTTTTAGGCAATATTCCTGTTTGATCAACATATTCAAATATTTGTTCAGGAGTAATCTCGCCATCCTTTCCTTGGGTTTCGCCAAGCAAAACAGTATAAGGAATGGTATGGATGTCATACTCTTTTAATATTTCTGGGGATAAATCACAAGTCGATTCACAAGAAATTGCAATTTTCATATTTGTACATACCTCGTCATATATTGTAAAAAATAATGAAACTGAGTTCAAACTCTTTAATTCGCATTTTATTATATTTGTTTTATAATTTAATAGAAATTTATGGCACCAGTAGATATTGCATTCCTTACACTTGGTATTATTGCAGCTATAGTAAATGTTTTGTCATATCAGATAAAACAACAAAGGTATTATTTATTTTTCCAAATGATTATGGCCACTATTTTGGTCATTCAATATGGCATCATTGGTGCTTGGGCAGGAATGATACTTAATATTATTGCTGCAACTAGAGCTTTGGCTTTTTATTTTAATAAGCATGAAAGAGTCGGAAGAATTGTCTTAGGAACAATATTCTCCTTATTAAACGTAGCAGCCGTTATCGTTGTTTGTGTTTGCTTTAAAGAATATTGGTACATGGGTTTAGTAATCGGTGTTGCCCAAATCGTCGGCACCATTGCGATAGCAACAGGTAGCAATCGCACCGTTAAAATTGCTCAAATGTTTATCGTCTCACCATGTTGGTTAGCTTATGCAGCCTTCTATACTGCAATAGGTCATCCAAATTATGGCGGAATTATTATGGAGACTTGTAACATATTATCAATCATCATCTTCTTTATTCGAATTAAATACGTTGAAAAGAAAAAAGAAGAAGTTAATTAGTTAATTAAAAATGGACCGAACTTAAATGCTCGGTCCTATTTATTATGTAAAATTTTAATTAAACAATGACTGTGCCATCTTCTTTAACTTCGATGACATCATTAGTTTTAACAGTTTCTAAAAATTCTTTTCCTAATCTATCAATAACAATAATTGGCGAATTTTCCCAAACTTTTGCAAGCACTGTACCAGCGGCTGCAAGGGAATCAATAGATTCGCTAAAAAGTAAGCAACTAGGATTTAATCCCATTGAGCAAATAACTTGTAGAACCATTCCACCAGTTGTGGAACCAATGGTTTGTGGTAAACAAAGCGCGACACCAGTAATGTTTATTCCATAAATATCTTTATTGTTTTGATCACCAGCAATAACTTGTTTCTTATTCATTAAAGCTGAACTTTGGAAAGTTGCTAATGTATTGACGCCTTCATGGCTAACAACCGCTTTTCCTTTATAAGTTCCAGGAGCAAGAACGCGACCTTTAAATTCTTTCATCTTTCTTTCCTCCTATTTAGAAGTAATGATTTTTAATAAATCATCACTCTTATAATATCTTGCCAAAGAGTAAGTTCTTAATTTATTTGAACATGTCATAATTCTTCTACTCTTTGTTAATGGGTTATTCGTGTACATAAGTGGACAGATGGAAGTGACCTTGACTCCAGCTTTCACCAAAGATTGATACTTTTCTGTTTTGCTGAACTCTTCTCTAACTGCTGGAGGAGTAGAAATAACTACTCTACAACTAACTTTTTTCCTTCCATTAGCTTTTAAGCTATTTAAAATATCATCGCTCCATTTATTGAGTTGCTCTTTTGATAAATGTGGACATCCAATGAAAGCAAGTTCACCTTTCTTACTTTTATCTTTCCACATAATTGGATAGTTTTTATAAACTCTTTCAAGTTCTTCATCATCTATCTCATAAACTTGGGCATCTTTAAGAATTAATTTTTCTCCTAAACGCTTTGCCTCAGGAGTAATTTTATCAGCGTGATATAATCCAACCGCTCCATTACTTGCTGTTGCAGCACCAAAATCTTTTAAGAAATCTTTTGCTTGTTGATTTAGTTCAGTCCCAATCCATTTATCTAAACCATAAATATATGGAGTCCCATCCATAACTTTTAAACCAATTGCGCTACCTAATATTTGCGCTTCTGGTTTCTTAGTTAGATTTAATTTAATTATCCAATTTGCTTTTCTTCCTTCATCAGTTAAAAAACCAAATTTTGGAACGTAGCCAATAACGCTACCAAATACATCAATCATGCCACTATTACGATTGCATCTAGCGCCTAATACAGAATTAGCGTAGTTAACCGCACTACTTTCAGCCCAGCTTAGAACATCGCCTTCTTTTGGTAAGTTACCAATTTCATCAAAATAGCACGCACAAGTAAATGCTTCAGAATTAATAAGTCCAACTTTCTTGAGCTGCTCTTCATAATCTGTTTGTTTGCCATACATAAATTTGTTAAAAACAAACTTTTCTAATAAATTTGCTTTCACATTTTTATAGTCAATAGGGCGAGGATCAACAGAGAATCCTTCATCTACCTTAAGACCAGCAGCAATCATTTCATCAAAAATACGATAAACTGGTTTTAAAACTGATAAACCAAATGATGTCACTAAATGTCCTTTACCATGTGTAACCGGTATAAGTTCACTAGCATCAAAAATATCGCCATAACGAATGAGGGTTTCGATAATTTTAGCTTTTGTTTCACCTTGCTTACCTTCAAGAATCTCTTGTTGTTCTTTTGTAAGCTTCATTTTAGGTTGATACATAATTAGCCTCCTATCACAATTATATAATAAATGTGATTGGCAAAATATTAAAGTAAAAATAAACAGGCCAATAAAGCAAAGTGTTGATAACTTTTCTAGATTACATCACGAAATTTCAACGTCTCATCTGATAAAAATAGTAATTTAAGTAATAAATTTGATG
>JAZLFA010000043.1:0-2788 GCA_045615545.1 Bacilli bacterium
AATGTCACAGTTACTGATAAACAGAATAGCTCTTTTCCGCATGGTTCGATAATTAATACTACGTATAACGGCATTTATACGATCACTAATAAATATACTAAAGATGGTAATTTGATTAGCGCTATTCAAGGGCCCACTAGCAACAGTTATTCTTCATATTTCACCTATAACGACGATGAATTAATTACTTCTAGCGAGACTATTAAAGTTGGTGATAATAGTTATCGTGAAACGATTTCTTATTCATATGATGATAAAAATAGGATTTCTTCAATAATCAAGGAGATTGAAGAAAACGAAGTAGCTGTAGAAAAGGTTGAAAAAACATTTCAATACAATAGCAATGGGGCTTTAACTATTTTAGATCTATCAATCAATAACACTTTAAGCCGATCAATTGCTTATTCTTATAACAATGAGGATTTATTGATAAGAGAATCCGTTAATAGTGCATATCAAATTAATTATGATTACGATGCGCTTAATAGAATAATTCATCAAGAGACCGTCGTTAATAACAATATGACTTTATGCCATAACTTTTCTTATCTACAACAAGACGACCATACTTTGGATTTAATCAAGGAAGATATTTTTAAAGTCGTTGCTCCAAATGGCAATGTTTCATCTAAAAACTATAAATATTCATATGATGTTAGTGGCAAAGTTAACAAAATTATCGTCGATGACAAAAGAATTACTTATGAATATGACGCTATTGGAAGACTTGTTTTAGAGAACAACGAATTATTAGGTGTCATCAATAAATATTCTTATGATAATTTGGGTAACATTCTTTCAAAATCCACTTTAGATTTAAACGATAACTCATTAATTAACCACGATAAATATGTTTATTCATGCGACAATAAGCATCTGCTTATCGCGGTTAACGATAATAAAATTACCTACGATGCATATGGTAGAATAGCTTCATGTGACGATAAAGATTATATCTGGGACAATAATGGCACTTTAAAGAATGTCTCCTCTAATTCACATATAATTAGTGAATATGCATATAACGACAAAGGCATCCGATATAAAAAGACATTATCTAATGGTGTTAATGTTAGATATGTTTTAGATGGCAATAAGATATTAAAAGAAGAACATAATACCTTTAGCATCAATTATCTTTATAATGGTAGTGGTTTATTCGGCTTCACATATAATAATGAAACCTATATTTATGAAAGAAATATCTTTGGCGATATTGTTAGAATTTTTAATAGCGACGCCGAAATAGTCGGTGAATATAAATATGATGCTTTTGGTAATGCGACAATTGTTTCTGATGTTAATAATATTGCCTCACTTAACCCATTTAGATATAGAGGTTATTACTTTGACAATGAGACATCTCTTTATTATATAACCTCCAGGTATTATGATCCTGAAATCGGCAGGTTTATCTCACCAGATTCAGTTGCCTACTTAGATCCAACTACAATCAATGGGCTTAACTTATATGCTTATTGTGGAAATGATCCTGTTAATAGAGTAGACCCTACTGGACATGACTGGAATTGGACTACATTTTGGATAGGGGTTGGACTTGTAGTAACAGCTGCGAGCGCCATTGTATTATCGGTTACTACATTTGGAGCAGGCATTCCATTAGCGATGTCAATTGTCGCGGGTGTTACTTTAGGTGCTGGTATTCTAACAGGAATTAATGGAGTTGCTACTTTGATTGAAGCAGGTACGGATTTTAACTTTGTTCGTGACGGTTTATTCAATGGTCTAGGTTTAAGCGATGAAGCATATAATGTTTATGCTGGAGTTACTGAAGGGGTTGCCGCTGTTGGTTCCATGATTCTTGGATTCTACCATACAACTGGGCAATATAAAGCTGCAAAATATGGGCAAAAATTTCTAGGACATGGATACAAAAAAGTCGGGTATACTAATGCGGGAACACCAAGATATGTATCGGCAGATGGTTTGAGACAAATGAGATTTGATACTCCACATATGTATAAAGGTGAAATGATTGGTAAACATTTAAATTTAGAAATGTTTAAAGGACGCAAACCGATTCCGTATGAACATGTTTTATATGACTTATTTAGATATTGGATATTGTGAGGAAATAGAATTATGGATAAAAATAAAGACGATAAAATAAACGATGAAGGTAGAATGAAAATTGAATATTTAAATAAAAATACTGTACAAATAGAATTAGATAATAAAAGTATAGATTTCTTAATTGAAACTTTATTGGAATTAAAAAATGAAAAAGGATTACATCACATTAACTTTGATTCTGATACGGGGTATACAAACGGTTTTATGACAAAAGATTCGATAGATATTATTTTTAATAATAGGGATAAATACTAATATTAACAAAACATAATCTACTTGACACTAAGCAGGAATTCATTTATTGGAGTTCCTGCTTTTTATATATGAAAGCTGGGCATCCCAGTTATGCAAGGTGCGAGTGGTACAGTCTGCTGCCACAGAATTGTGGCTAGTCTTATCTTGTT
Source organism: Bacilli bacterium (assembly GCA_045615545.1). Lineage (GTDB taxonomy): Bacteria > Bacillota_I > Bacilli_A > RFN20 > CAG-826 > SIG220. The sequence goes on from JAZLFA010000043.1 coordinate 2,499, forward strand.
TACAAAATAATTGGTGATTTCAAAGAAATTTTTGCAAAAATACGAACTTATGATACCTCTTTTTACCTATTAGGTGAGGGAGGTATTTTTATATGATGCTGTACTGGTAACCTAAAAGTAGACACACTTATTTTTAACAGTAGACACACATTTCAAATAAGTGAGAATTGAATAAAGTAAAATAGAAACAGGGAGGAAATAATATGCACTATACGCCAAAAGAAAGAATAGACATCGGAAGAAAAGTATTTACGCACGAGTATCCAATGAAAATAAGAGCTAACGGAACA
>JAZLFA010000044.1:0-9134 GCA_045615545.1 Bacilli bacterium
TCCGGTAAATGTGGCGGTTGGTCCTAATTCTTGGCGAGGTAATCCAAGGACTTGATATTGAAATATAGCTCCACCATCAACATAATCATCATCCCAATAATGGTTTTGGAAAATATTGATACCATTAAATTCATAAGTCACATCTTTATAATCAGGTCCGTAATCAAGATATCTAAAACCTATTCCTCCAAAATTTGATTCATAAAATTGGTTTGACATCATAACATTATCAAAAATAAAGTGAGTGCAATCTTCATTAACTGTAATTGTTCCAGTTCCGTATGAAGTATTAGCTAAATCAAATGTTTTTCCTGGTTTTAGAAGATAATCTCCTACGACAATATATGGAAAATCATCTATATCAGGATTAACAAATACTTGTGCCCAATCAGATTCAATTTCATTACCGTTTATATCTGTAATTATGCATTGAAAACCATAATTTGCATCTTGGTAATAATCTAAAAAAGTATTTAAATCATATGTATCAGTTTTTGACTTGCTGCCAGTCAAAGCAATAGAATCTGTTAATATTCCATTTTCGAATAAGCCATTATACCATTGATAAGATTTCACTAATTCGGGATTATTTACCTTAACGCTCATTGAAATGCCTTCGCCATACTTAATTGTTAGATTTTGTGGTTGCTTAGTAATTTCTAGAGTAGTTGGTTTTATAGGATCATGATAATAATGGTTACAAACATCGCATATGCCATCATTGTTCGAATCGGTATGAGAAGCTTTATCTTTAGTTTCAACACATCCGGAACAAGCATGCCAATGTTCAATATTATTACAAGTCCATTCATCAGACCAAGAATGAGTGTGCGGATTATTACCACAACCAGTTAATAAAGCTGCTGCAAATACAAATCCTAATGTTTTAATAATGTTTTTGTTCATAATTTTTTCCTTTCATTTTTTAAAAAGTAAAAAATAATTAATCAATACTAATTGATTCTAAATAAACTTGATAGTTTTGAAGACCAGTTTCTTTATAGTCTTGAATAAATGAAAGAAGTGCAAGATTATTTCCGCGAATGCAATAATCTCTAGTAAATTTTACTCTTGGCATTCCTTCGCCAGAAAAGCAATGATTTCTAAAAGCGGCAATTTCATTACCGTCTTTATCAACAATTACTATTGTGAAAGTTGCGCAAGCAAAGTATTTATGGTAAAGCATAGCCCAGTATTCAAGTTGGATTTCATCAGCTGCACTATCAAAATTCTTATAAAAACTTAGGCCCCAAATTTCAATCGATTTATCGGAGTTATAATATGAAGATCTATCACAAATATCTACTCCTAAGCCAAATCTAGCAGTTTTTTCAGGATCGCATATATGTGTAGTAGGCTCACTTTGTTGAGAATCGGCTGCATGTTCAGCATTAATTACTACATGATCCAACGCATTTGTTGGATAGTAATATGGGCGGTCATATTCATCATAGAAGACGTCATATTTAAGTTCGGTTTCACTAGTAGGACAAAGAGCCCATAAATATTGTTCATTTTCAGAATCTACTTCTTTTTCTAAGTATTTATAATTTTCTTCATCCTTACAGTTAGTGGCTTTAAAATGTCCATTTCCATATATTTCACCTTTAGCGATAATGGAAGTATTATCTATCTCTATATTCGGTTCAGCTTCTCTTCCTTCTTCTTGAAAACCATTAAGACTTGAAAATAAAGCTAATTTTGCTTTTGCAACAACATTACAGTTAGTTAACCAAATTTGATATGCATTAAGTCCAACGCCTTCATTCTCGCTTGTAACATCAATATAGCAATCATAAGCCTCAATTGTGGTAGCTGGAGTTAAGATGCAATATCCTTGAGTAAGATCAATATCAAGATAGCAACAATTAAATACAATCGTGTTAATGGAACTTATGCCTTGGTAGGTTCCTTCTATAACAATATTAGTAGAATATCTATCATTAATTTTATAACCATCATAAATAGCGGAGCTCGTAGCAATACCCGTGTATACATCACTCATTCTAATATCAGTATCAATTATGGATAAAGTTGAAGATTGAATGCCATAACCAAAATTAACCATTTCGCAATATGATCTATTCATTGTTATATAAGAAGCAAGAATACCAAAACATTCCATTGTTTGAGTAGTGCCAGTTAAATTAATATGGCTATTACTAATGAATAAATCCTTTGAATATATTCCTGAATAACCTTGCAAATTGCCATTTAAAGAAACATTATCGATATATGTTTTTCCTCTTTGATTTAAGATTGATGAATGTTTTGTGTTAGAAAAATTAGCGGTTCCTGGACCAACAATATTTAAAGTAGCGTCATTTGATAAAGGAGCAACAATTACAGTTTCTAAATAATCTTCTCCTTTAGAATAAAAATAATTTTCTCCTAATAATTTTAAAGTAAAACTACCACCACCGGTCCATCCAATTAAACCAGCAATCTTATCTGAATCAAATTCGCTGTATCCTATATCATTTGTGTAATCGAAATCATGAATGCCAGCAGTTTCATAATGAATATAAGCATCATATAGGGTTAATGTGTTTGTCTTATAATCATAAATGATTGAATCAGATGCATCTTTAAAGCCAAATTGTTTATGGTCTAATTTAGAATAATCTCCAGATTTAGAAATTTTATTATTTCCAATATAAAGATAACCTTGCTCATCAGCGTCAATATAAATATCAATAGCTTTATTTGCTTTAATAGTAATTTCTCCAGTAAAACGATCTTCATTTAATAAATAAGTATAATCGACATTTCTAAGCAAAACTTCATTACCAGAAGTAACTGTTACTTCAGTAGGTAATAAATACCCCTCTTTAGCAGCAAGCGCAAATCTAGCATTTTCATTTTCATTTACATCAATAGATAATGAGTTTTCAAAATTAACAGTACAGTTCACACAGCCGACATTAAAATGATATTTTGTAGGTGTAGAGTTAGAACAACTCGCTAACAACATTAATGTAAGCGCAGGTAATAAGAATAGTTTTCTTTTCATAGTAAATAGCCTCCTTCTCAATGTTCTATACATTTTTCAAAATAACAGTAACTTTATTTGGTCGATAATAGTGTAATAGTCATTATGTTTTTCATCTTTATATTTATTAACCGTTTTATCAAAAATTATCAAATATTGTTATCAACAATTAATTTATTGAATTCATTTCTTTGAAAAAATTCAGCATAATGTTCAGGGCCTTCTTCAATTTTTATAAAATCACCTTCAACACCATTTTCAACAGTTATTGGAGTATCAATTGTTGAGTCTTTTAAAACTGCATTATTAACAGATGAGATGGAAATGAATGCTCCATTAGGTAAATTAATATTTGTTTCAACAGAACAACTTCCGCCACCTGATTTAGAGCCGATAAATTTAGTATTGGAGTATTCTTTTAATCTTGCGGGTAAGATGTTACCACATGAGAACGAGGAAGGAGAAATAATACAATAAACATTAACATCGTCTCCAAGAAAGTCTTTTTCATCAATTATTTTGTCTTGATTTATATCCGCTTTACGAGAAATTTTAGTGATTGATTTGTCGTTCTTATTATATTCAATTGAATGCGATGCTCCGCAAATCCACGACTCCACCATTTCTTCCGCTAGAATAATGCCACCAACATTACAAGATAAATCAATAACAACATTTTTAATATTGTTTTTCTTTATTTGTTCATTGGCGTAATTTATTAAATTAAATGTTTGTGAATAATATGGAACATCTAACCTTGGTGCAGATATCGATATAGAAAATGAATCAAATGTAATATATGCGATTTTGGTATCTTCATATTCCATTTCAACATATTGATTTAGTAATCCTTCTTCTGTATCAAAATCAAACCCAAGAATTTCTTTTCTTTTTTCAATTAAAGAAGAGTTTGTATCTAAGGTAAACTTAGTTTCTCCGGTACGAGGAACTGTCGGTTCATCCTTATCTTGAGTAACACTTATAGGAGCAGGTTTAGAGTGGCCTCCATCATTAAATTCGTTATTGAATAATTCAATTAAGGCATCGTCGAATACACCTAATTCTCTTGAGGTTAACCTTTCTTTGTAACTCTTTAAAGTTTCATAGGCGCCATTTTTATTAAAATAGAAATCTTGATTTGTGCTTCTATAATGCCTTTTGTTTAGTCCATAATGAAAATCAAGAGTGAAACATAAAACATTATAGTTATATTCCATGTAATCATCATTTAAAGTGGTATCATCTTTTCTAATGTCTTTTAAAAATTCTTGATAAAGTTCATCAAACATACCAACCGCTAGTTCAACTCCTCCTAACAAATAAGACCTATGACCGTTGTAATAAATACCACCAACACCAAGTGGAGTAGAAGTTCCTAGCAATACATTCATAAAATGAATAGGTAAATAAATTTTGTCGTTATAAAAATACGAATCAATATTATAATTTTTAAAATTCACTACAACATCAACCCCTTTTTGGTACTCATAACTTTTTTCTAAAAAATAGTAATCATCAAGGCTTGTAGAAACATAATCACCAGGGCCACTTGAGTCAAGAGATTTAGCTACAAATCCGGAATATGAATCGAATGTAGCTGTTTGTTTATCATAATCGATGATGCATCTAGTATTATTATGCGAATTAATAATTGCGGAAATTTTTCCAGATGAATAAACCACATATTTACTCATTGTTTTTACACCCTCTTTTGAATTGGCGATGTAATTAGCGTATGTTTCAGTATATTCTTCAATTGATAAATATGGGATGGTGCGATCATTAAAAAAATCAAAATTTCTTTTTTCACCACTTTCTTTTATAGGGTTATCAGAATCGAAAACATCTAATGAATACTCATTTACTCCTTCGATTCTAGTGTGTTTTATTTCTTTGTTTTCACTGCAGCCAGTTACACAAAGAAATGTTAAAGAACATATAAATAGTGCTGATAATTTTGTTTTCATTGTTAACTCTCCTCTACGAATACTCATTAATTACACAATTTTGATTGTTAAGGCAGGACGAACACCGAAACCTGGTGTACAAACACCACTACTAGTAAAAGAGTTAAAACGTCCATCAAAATTAATAGTCCAACTATAATCAGGATTACTATGATAAGGTGAACGAGTCCAATAAGCGCTATCATATAAATAAGATCGGCCTGTATAATATACTATTCCTTTTGCTCTAGCCCAATCAGTTGTTCTGCAACATCTTCTATTTGAAATACCGGTTGATGTTTCAAAACCATAATCAGAATTAATATAATCTTGATAACTTAGCAAAAACACTTTATCTTGGGTGTTATTGCAAGCATATGGGTTATTTTCGAAACCTGTCGTTATTGGACTATTGTCTACGGATGTGGTTTGAATAAATGAATCGTCTAACGAAAATGAAGAATTGTAGAAGTCATTATTAAGCCACGTTCTAATATCGCTATATTCATAGTTGTTTTGATACACAGTCTTTCCATCGATTGTTCTTATAGATGTTGAACTAGAATACAAATGTGCATCGAGCAATACATTTGAAAGAATTAAATATTCATCGTTATTATTTGAAAGAACATTCCATGTAATAGGTTCGCACTTAAACCAGTAAGTGGTTCCAGTTACAATGACTGTTCTGTTATCAAACATATTAATATTGCTTGAAGGGGTAGCATTAACTTTAGCGTAATACTCTTTATTATATAAGTACCAACCATTCGATTCTGGTGATGTTAAAGAATTAAGTGAAGAAATAAGAGAAGGATCATTTACATTTTTTTGTGGATATAAACCATAAGTAAGTGTCTTTCCGTCATCTGAAAGAGTAGGAATGGCGCCAAGTTGACGTAATTCCTCTATGTCACCCCCACCAGAACTATTGCATCCTGTGAGAATTAAAGGTATTAATGGTAATAAAAATATATATTTAGTCTTCATAATTAAAATCCCAAAATTAATCAATTGTTATAGATTCTAAATAAACTTGATAGTTTTGAAGACCGGTCTCTTTGTAGTCTTCAATAAATGAATGAATAGCGAGACTATCTCCACGAATACAATCATCTTTTGTGAAGGTTGCTTTATATATTCCTTCAGAAGAAAGATAATGGTTTTTAAATGCTCCAATTTCATTACCGTCTTTATCAACAATAACTATTGTGAAAACTGGACATCCGATAACTCTATGATGTAGCAATATCACATATTCAAGTTCGATTTTATCTCCTTCTCTTCCAAACTTGTTATAAAAGCGAAGACCGCTAATGTCAATCGAATCATCAGAAGCGCGGTATGATGTTTTATCAGTAACATCTTTTCCTAAGCCATATCTAGCAGTTTTTTCAGGATCACAATTATATGTAATACGTTGTCTTTCTCCACCTTCTGCTTCACTATTAGCGAATATTGATACATGTTTTAATGCGTTAGTTGGGAAGTAATAATGTTCACCACTATATGGATCAATATCTTCATTATAATGAAGTTCGGTTTCACTTTCAGGAACATAAGCCCAAATGAATTGTTCAACATCAGGGTTTGTTTCAACTTCTAAATATTTAGGAGTTTCATCGGTACAATTTATAATTTCAGCGTGTCCATAGCCATATATTGCAATTTCGCCATCTGCTTCAATATTAGAGTTATCAACATAAAAAACTGGTTCATGTTCTCTACCAATTCCTTGAGCTCCGTGAAGCGATGTAATAATTCCTATACCGTTCTCGGCCTTTGCTATAACATTTGAATTAACAAAAGTAACATGGAATGCATGAATTCCTTGGCCTTTTGGTGCTTCTGCATAAATATAAGAATCGTAGGCAGCGATTTCAGTGTCAACAGTGAGTAAGGCGTATCCGTATTCACCACAAGATGCTACAACTTCGCTATTTACAAATTCCATTGCATCATATGTTGAAATTCCAAAAGATTCACCATATGCATGAATTTTCGAAGTATATTCATTATTTTCTAAATGACCATAACAATAAATCCAATCGCAATACAAGCCAGTATTTAAGCCATTTGCATCAATAAAACTATCAACAACACTTAAAATTGTCACTTTACCTCCGATCATAAAACCGTTTGTGCTCATATAACTATTCATCACTGATAAAGTATCAGCATAAATACCGACGCTTTTCGTAAGTGTATTTTCACCATTTAATATTAAATGAGAATTGCTAATTTGTAATTCTCTAGAACAAATAGCAAATTCTTCTGCATCATGAATTTCAAAATAAGCATCTTTAATAGAAGTCCCGCCTCTAGTATTCACTACAGTGCCTTTTTCAAGTTCAACAAAGTTAGCAACACCTGGGCCAGAAACATCAATGTGGCCTTCTAAAAATGGACAAAGAATAGCACAATCATTATCTTTTTCTTCGTCGCCCATAAAATAATTAATGCCAATTAAATTAACATTAAGTGTTCCACCACCAGTCCAACTAATAAGAGATGAAAATGGAGATGTATAAGTATCTACAGGTATAGTGTATTCTGAAGTGCTTACTTTTTTAGCAGAAATAACGCAATTTTTAAAGGTTAATGTATTTGTTTTGTAATCATAGAGAATGGAACCAATTTTCCCTTCCCCATTATACATTAAATCATATATAGAATAGTCCCCAGATCTAGAAACTTTATTATTGCCTATATAAAGATAACCTTGATCATCAGCTTCTATATAAATATCAACTGCTCTATTCGCTTTAATGCTAACTTCTCCAGATAAACGATCATCATTAATAGTGTAGAAATAATCTACATTATTCATAAGTACTTCATTACCAGAAGTTACTTTGATATCGACTGGTAATAAATAGTTTTCTTTAGCAAGCAATTTAAATGTCACATACTCATTTTCATTAAAATCTAGAGACAATGAGCTTTCAAAATTAGCAGTACAATTTACACAGCCGACATTGAAATGATGTTTTGCAGGTGTGGAATTATTGCAGCTCGCTAATAACATTAATGTAAGAATAGGTAATAAGAATAATTTTCTTTTCATAATAAATTAACCCTTTTTTAAACGTTTTTCAAAATAACAGTAACTTTTATTTGATCGATAATAGCGTAATAGTCGTTATGTTCTTCGTCTTTGTATTTATCGGCCATTTTATCAAAAACATCTTTAGGACCAGTGCTAATATCACTTCTATATTCATCTTTATTTAGACGAACATAATGATTTCCATCTGAACGAATGCTTTCTACTCCATATCCTGATTCTTCGAATCTAGAAACTTGATTATTCTTTTTATTAATAATAGCTAAACGTGGTTTAACGTAAACTTCACTTTTTCCACTAGGCCAAGTATCAACCTTGCAGTGCCATTGAATGGTTACTTTATTATTTAAAATAGGCTCCCATATTTCAACGCCATCAATCCTTAAGTTAGAAATAATTATTTTGGCGGAACCCCTATTGTATCCTGAAAAATCAAAATCATAAGTATATGTTTTAGAATCAGCGTTTTTATGATATTTAGCGTGCCACATAGAACAATGTGATAACCAATTTTCCTTGCCTTCGTTATCTATATTATTGAAATATGAAGATTCAACTGTTGCTTGGTCCAACTCAGAAGTGTTTCCGCAACCCGATAAAACGGGCAGTAACGCAAATATACCTACACCTAATAATTTTAATTTTTTAAACATAACTTTCTATCTCCTTAAATAATCATTAATTAGTGGTTTTGATATCAACTTTTAGTGATGCATTGGTAGGGACAAAATCATGGAATGCTACTTTATATTCAACATTGTTATAACCAAAGTTCGCATCTATGATTGAAGTACATCAAGAAATCTGATGTTATTTATAAATATTATCACCAATAAACACAAAATCCCACCACTTTATAGTGATAGGTTCAAGTGCACTTACGATATATCAACTTTTAGTTGTAATTTTTGTAGTAAAACTAATGATTGATTTAACTTTTGTTAGTAGAAATTCAAAATCGATGAAGCACAATTTAAAGAACATATTCCTTAAAATCATATGCACCATTAATTTCTTTTTCCTGTGTTACTAGATGCATAGTCTTATTTTCTATATCAAAAACAGAAGCGTGAGTGGAAATCCATGGGACAGATCCTCCGCCTTTACTTGCACGTTTAGAATCATCAAT
>JAZLFA010000045.1:0-2325 GCA_045615545.1 Bacilli bacterium
AACTGGATGAGTATCTCTTATTAAATTAATTTTTCGCGTTCATTTACTATTGGAGGTGATAGTGATGAACACCAAAGAAGAAATTATCAAATTAAGAAATCAATCTAAAAGTTATAAGGAAATTGCTAATATTTTAAATGTTCCTGTTGGAACAGTGAAATCAGTCTGCCATAGAAACAATAATTATGAGACATCAGATAGATGTTTATTTTGTGGATCACCATTGGTTCACACAGAAGGAAAGAAGAAAAAGAAATTCTGTTCTGATGAATGCAGACACAATTATTGGCGTTACAACCGTAATTTATTAAATAAGAAAGCTAACTATTCAATTATCTGTTCCTGTTGTGGTAAGACATTTATCTCATACGGAAACAAGAAAAGAAAATATTGTTCTAGAGAATGCTACTTAAAATCAAGATATGGAGAAAGCCATGAATAATGTATTCTCTTACACGCTTGTTATGAGTATGTTTTCTGACATGCTAAATAAAGGCTTAATCACTCCTCTAGAATATAAGAAAATAGAGAAAAATTCTGCTAAAAAATATGGTCTGAAAAAGGGTTCTATTTTTCGCATATATAACTTGATAAATGACCAAAATAACGGGAATATATGTGGTGAGGATAGACTCTAATATGGATACAATTATCACAACTATTCCTAAAAGGAATGTCATACCTAAAAAGCTAAGAGTAGTGGCCTATGCTAGAGTTTCATCTGGCAAAGACACAATGCTCCATTCTTTGGAAGCTCAAAGAGACTATTATTCCTCTTATATTTCAAAGAATAGCAAATGGACATTCTCAGGCATTTATTCTGATGAAGCTATAAGTGGAACTAAAGATGATAGAAAAGGTTTTAATTCACTTCTAAATGATGCTAGAAATGGTGGTATCGATTTAATCATCACAAAGTCAGTATCTAGATTTGCTAGAAATGTCGTGACTTTGCTTAAGACAATAAGGGAATTAACATCTCTTGGAGTTGATATTTACTTTGAAGAACAAAACATCCATACACTTTCTAGCGAGGGTGAGTTCCTGCTTACAGTTATTGCACTTTATGCTGAAATGGAAGCCAAGTCCGTTAGCGAAAACATGCTATGGAGAATTCAGAAGACATTCCAAGAAGGTAAAGTTTACGCGATGAAAATACTAGGCTATCGATTAAAAGATGGCCATTTAGTTATAAAAGAAGATGAAGCTAAGATTGTTAGATTTATCTATAAACTTTATTTAGAAGGTTATGGCAAAAACAAAATTGCAGACATTTTAAATGAGCAGGGTTATAAGACTAGACAAAATAACAACTTTGCTCCTGTCAGTGTTCTTGAGATTCTAAAGAACATTATTTACACCGGAGACATTGTTCTTCAAAAGACAATTAGACTTTCTTACATAAGTAAAAAGAAAAAACTCAATGTTGGAGAACGCGATAGATATTATGTTGAAGATGCACATGAAGCCATTATTGATAAAGCTACTTTTAATAAAGTCCAACAAGAGCTTGCTAGAAGACAATTAGAACATCCTCAAAAGGACAAAGTTAAACATGCCTTTACAATGATGATTAGATGTTGCAACTGCGGATGTCACTTCATTCGCAAGAAAAGAAGAGATAAATACATCTGGGTTTGTAGCACTGCTAATGGCCTAGGTAAATCACGCTGTCAAATTAAAGGAATTAGCGAAGATGTTCTTATCAATTTAGTAAAAGAAGTTCTTGGATTAAAAGAATTCGATGAGCAGATAATGAGATCACTAATTCAAGAAATAGTTATAAATGAAAACAATGCTGTCATATTCAAGCTTTATGGTGGAGAAGAAATAAATAAAAGTTGGTCTTATCCATCTAGGAAAGAATCCTGGTCAAAGGAAATGAAGGAAAAAGCAAGAATGAGAGGTATTGCAACATATAGGAGGATTACCAATGGCTAATATTAGAGTTATTCCAGCTTCAGTTAATCAATTTAATCCGTTAAACACTAATTTAACCAAAAGAAGAGTGTGTGGTTACGCTAGAGTTTCAACTGATAGGGATGAACAATTCACATCATTTCAAGCTCAAAAAGATTATTACGAAAAGTACATCAAGAGCAAACCTGACTGGGAATTTGTAGGTCTTTATTCAGATGAAGGCATCACTGGAACCAATATTAAAAATAGAGATGGCTTTAAACAAATGGTTGATGATGCACTAGCTGGGAAGATTGATTTAATTGTTACAAAATCAGTCTCAAGATTTGCTAGAAATACTGTAGATACCTTAGTTTTCATAAGGAAATTGAAAGAAGCTGGTGTTGAGATTTATTTTGAAAAAGA
>JAZLFA010000046.1:0-6766 GCA_045615545.1 Bacilli bacterium
CTCACTAGCAGTGTGGAGGTGCCATGGACCCTTGATGGTGAATATGGTGGAAATCACACCCAAGTTATTGTACAGGATGCACATAAAGCATTGGAAATTGCTATTGAATAGAAGTTACCCATATGATAATATTTCTTTTAGATGTGGGAGTCTTAGGGATTCCACGGTAACGATTATTTTTTAGGAGGAATAATTATGTTAGTTTCTGCAAAAGAGATGCTTGATAAGGCTAAAGCAGGTCACTATGCTGTTGGTCAATTCAATATCAACAATATTGAATGGATCGGCGCGATTTTGGATAAAGTCCAAGAGTTAAAAGCTCCGGTTATCCTTGGTGTTAGTGAAGGTGCTATGAAATATATGGGTGGCTGGCACACCGTTGTTGGCGCGGTCGAAGGTTATATCCGTGATAAGAAAATCACAGTTCCAGTTGCGGTTCATCTTGACCATGGTTCATCCTATGATGCTTGTAAAGCGGCAATTGATGCTGGTTTTTCAAGTGTTATGATTGATGCGAGTAAATTCCCATTAGAAAAAAATATCGAAATCGTTAAGCAAGTTGTTCAATATGCACATAGCCGTGGTGTTTCGGTTGAAGCGGAACTCGGTCACGTTGGCGGACAAGAAGATAACGTTGTTTCTCAAGGCGTCATTTATGCTGATCCAGCCGAATGCGTTAAATTAGTTAAGGAAACTAACGTTGATTGCTTAGCACCAGCTTTAGGTAGCGTTCATGGTCCATATCATGGTGAACCAAAACTTGGTTTCCCAGAAATGGAAAAGATTAATAATTTACTAGGTATTCCACTTGTTTTACATGGTGGTTCAGGTATTCCTGATGAGCAAATCCGTAAAGCAATTGATCGTAGTACTGCAAAAATTAACGTCAATACTGAATGTCAACAAGAATGGACAAAAATTGTTCGTGAAGTTTTAGCAAAGGATGATAAAGTCTATGACCCACGTAAAGTTATTGGTCCAGGCAAGAAAGGTATAGCTAATGTCGTCACCACTAAGTGTGCGGTCTTTGGCTGCAATAACAGAGCTGCCTAATGTGGGAAAAACAATTAGCGGTCGCTATTAAAGCTGGCGAACTTGCTAAACGAGTTATCCTTGAAGTTTATAAAACGCCTTTTAAAGTAGAAATAAAAAAAGATAAATCTCCAGTTACCGACGCAGATAAGAAAGCTGACAAAATTATTTCTGAATATTTAAATCAAGCATATCATGAGTATGCGATTTTAACTGAAGAAAGCAAAGATGATATTGCTCGTCTTCAAAATGATTTTGTTTGGATAGTCGATCCACTTGATGGCACCACTAATTTTGTTGAAAAGAATGATGAATTTACAATCAATATCGCTTTAGTTCATAAGCACAAAGTAGTGGTGGGAGTAGTTATTATTCCAATAACTGGTGAAATTTATTATGCGACTGATCATGGTGGAGCGTTTTATTCAGTTAACGGAAAGATAAAGGAAATCCACGTTTCGCGGAACACAAACGCGATCCGTGTTTTACTATCGCGTTCGCACCATGGTAAAAAAGAAGAAGAAATACTTAATAAGTACGGATCAAAAATCGTTGATAAAAAATATGTAGGTGCGGCTATTAAAGCCTGTTTAATTGCTAAAGGCGAAGCTGAATTATCAATCGGTTTAAATGATAAAACAAAAGAATGGGATAGTGCCGCTCCTCAAATTATATTAAAAGAAGCAGGTGGTTTATTTATTGAGCCAAATGGAACTTGGCCTACTTATAATCGTAAAGATACAACCAATAGAAATGGTTATATCATGACTAATAAACGTAAAAATATTTTACTTTAATCTTTAACTAATTTACTAATCGCTCTTAAAGTCTCATCACTAATAACGTGTTCAATTTTACAGCAATCGATTTCGGCTATCTTTTCATTAATTCCAATCGAAATTAAGAATTTTTTAATTGTCATATGACGATGATAAACGTTTTTGGCTAAAGTCCTACCTTTAGTAGTAAATGTGGCATCTGAATAAGTTGTTTTTGTAATATAGCCTAAGTTAGCTAAGCGTTTTAAAGCACGCGTGACCGCGGGTTTACTCACGTTTAGATGTTTAGCGATTGCATTAGAGTGAATGCGTCCGCCTTTCATCTCTAAAACAAAAATTGCTTCAAGATAATCTTCTAGTGAACGACTAAGCTTTGTCATATTCTTCATAATACATTGTTAATTAAATAAATACAATTTAAGTTGACTATAAGGTTGTGATGATTAAAATATAATTGTTAACCTCAGTTAACTTTTATGAAAAAAACTAAGCACTTTCTTTTACACAGCGGTCAAGAAGGCCATCTAAGCGATTTACGTCGTGGACAAAAATGTATTGTCCTCAATTTTCACAATGATAATGCGGCTTTGCGTCGACGTTTATTAGATATGGGCATCACTAAAGGAGTAATTATTGAAATTAAAAAAATCGCTCCTCTTGGCGATCCAATCGATATTCGTTTACGCGGTTATGAATTATGTATTCGCAAAGCAGACATGGAAGGAATTGATATCCGCGTTCTATGAAATTGGCATTGTTTGGAAATCAAAACTCAGGAAAAACTTCTCTTTTTAACGCGCTTACTGGATCTAATCAAAAAGTTGGCAATTGGCCAGGTGTAACTATTGACCGCGTTGAAGGTTACATCAAAAGATACAATTCAACTATAGTTGATCTGCCAGGTGTTTATTCTTTATCTCCTTATACAAGCGAAGAGGAAATCTCGCGTCGTTTTGTTTTAGATGAAAAGATTGATTTGATTATTAATATTGTTGATGCAACCCAATTAGAAAGAAGTTTATATCTAACCACTCAGTTGCTTGAACTTGATGTTGATGTTGTTATTGCCCTTAATATGTATGATTTACTTCAACATAAAGGCATTAAAATTAATATTAAAAAACTTGAAGAAGAATTAGGTGTTACCATTATTCCAATCTCTGCTAAAACCGGTGCAGGCATTAACCGTCTTAAAGATACAATCTTTAAAAGAAGATATAAAAGAAATAAACACAAGCCAATTTATCCAGATGATGTCGAAGCGTTTATTCAACAAGTTGCAAATGAGTATAAATATGTAAAACCTACAAAAAATGGAAAATTACATAAACGCTTTGGTGCAGTAAAAATTTTAGAGGAAGATCGCGATTATCGTATTTTAATGGATGAGAAATTAAAAGCGGATCATCTTGCGCTTGAACAAACTTACGAAATGGATGGAGAGCAATTAGTTGCATCTCTTCGCTATGACTATATTGTGCGCATAAGGAGAAAATGTGTACATTATCAAAAACGCCAAGAAACAAGAACCGACAAGGTTGATCGTATTTTCTTAAACAAATTTTTAGCTATTCCAATTTTTATTTTAATTATGGCGGTAGTTTATTTTGTATCGATTTCGCTTGTTGGAGGCCTAACCGCTAGTTTGATTGATGCTGCTTTTAATGGAACGGAACATTTGACTATTTATATTGGTACTCATCCGATTGTTTTTGAACAGGGCGCCGCTGGTTTAGGTCCGCTATTAGCTAATTGGCTATATGGGCTTAACGCATCCCCGTGGGCAGTAGACTTACTTACTGATGGAGTTATTGCAGGCGCTAGTGCAGTTATTTCATTCGTTCCGCAATTAATTATGTTATTTATTTGTCTTAGTATTCTTGAAACAACTGGCTATATGTCTCGTATCGCATTTTTCCTTGACCGTGTATTCCACAAGATCGGTTTATCAGGTAAATCATTAATTCCATTTATCGTTGGCGCTGGATGTAGTGTTCCAGGTGTAATGAGCACTAGAATCATTGAAGACGAAAATGAAAAGAAAGCGACAATTGCGTTAGTGCCGTTTATTCCTTGCAGTGCTAAGTTGCCAATCATTTCGTTAGTGTGTGCAACCTTCTTCCCAACCTGGGGGTTTGCTCTTGCATTGGTTTTCTACTTAATGGCGATTGTTATTATTTTTGTTGCGGCTTTAATTATTAAAAAAATTATTAAACATAAAGAGCATTCAACTTTTATTAGCGAACTTCCAAGTTATAAAATCCCAAGTTTAAAATATGTTGGTCGTGATGTGGGTGATAAGACTTGGTCGTTCATTAAACGCGCAGGAACAGTCGTAGTATTCTTTTCAGTAATTGTTTGTGTTCTTGCATCCTTTACTTGGGATTTCCAATACATTGATGGCGTTCTTTATCAGATTGATGATTCAATGTTAGCTGGTATTGGTAATGGTTTCGCTTGGTTCTTTTATCCAATGCTTGGTTGTAAATGGAATTGGGCGGCTAGTGTTTCTGCAATTCAAGGTTTAATCGCTAAAGAGCAAGTAGTTTCTTCAATTCGCGTTATCGAAGCATCCGGTGGCGCAGCCTTATTTGATAGTTTTACGCCATTAACTGCTTTTGCTTATGCAACATTTAATTTATTCTCGATTCCTTGTGTTGCTACTATTTCTACAATGAGGGCGGAACTTAAATCGGTTAAAAAGGTTATTTTGATTATGATTATGGAATTATTGGTTGCGTGGTTAATCGCCTCGTTTATTGGAATTTGGGGAGTGTTATTATGAGTACTGCTGATATTGTAATTGTTACTATCGTTTCTCTATTCATGCTTTCAATCATTTTCTTTGCGTTTATTTATCCACGTTTTATCAAGCATCGTAAGGGCTGCGACTCATGTCCTGCTGGTAAATATCAAAAGATTAAAAGAGCTTTTAAAGACTATCACAAGAAAAATAGATAAAATATATAAGGTCTGTTTAATTTAAGTGATAACCTAGTCATATATTGATTAGGTTTTAATTTTATCTATTCAATATAATAGATGAATGCCGTTATCCTGCTAAATATTACTACAGCTTAGACTGTCTTCCATATGCTCAGGTTACGGCTTTTCTTTTAATTGTTAATAGGTTACCTAACGCTTTGACGTTCTAACAGATGATACAAGAAGAAAAGTTTCGTATGTTTAACGGCTCAATATAAGGAGGGATGTATGTCCTATTATGTAGGTGTCGATGTTAGTAAACTTAAACACACTATTTCTATCATCGACGATAAAGGCGAAATTATTGAAAAGAGTTTCGATATCAATAATACTCGCCAGGGGTTTAATGAACTCTTAAATAGATTAAGTGTGTTAATGCCTAAGGATGCTATTTTTATTGGGATGGAAGCGACTGGGCATTATATGAGATGCCTAGCAAGGATGCTGATTAATCACCAGTATCATGTAGAGGTCTTAAACCCAAGCTTGATTGTAAACTTCCGGAATTCAATTCAAGTATCTAAGGCTAAGACCGATAAGCTTGATGCGTTTTTAATTGCAAGATATATGCAATGTAATGCATTCGCTCCATCACAAGTATTATCTAACAATATTGAACGACTTCGCAAATTAACTCACGCGAAGAGTTTCTTTATGAAAGATCGTACTAAGTGTTTCAATCATCTACATCGTTATCTAGATGAAACGTTTCCTGAATTGATCGATTTTATGAAAACTAAGGATGATGGGAGTAAAAAAGCGATTGGTAAGAATCTATTTGAATATGAATCTTTCCGTTGGTTAATTTATAATTATCCATCCGCTAATAAGGTTGCTTCAATGCGAATTGAATCGGGCGAAAAACTTAGAAAACTATCAAGAGGTAGAATAAGCGCAATCAGTTTTATTCGTTTAAAAGAAGCGGCTAAAAATTCGATTGGATACTCAACCGAAGAAGATGAATTAATTATCAAATCTTTAATTGAGGAAGTTGAAATAATTGATAAGAAATTACTGATTATTGATAAATCAATCAAAGAAATTATGTTAGAAATCAATTCGCCGATTTTATCAATTCCTGGGATTGGTTTAAATCTAGCTGCAACTATTCTAGCTGAGATTGGTGATATCCATCGATTTAATAATCCGGAAAAATTAATTAAATTCGCAGGATTAGATGTGAACATCTATCAATCTGGAACTATTTTGAAAGTTGGAAAAATTAGGAAACGTGGATCTAGCTTATTAAGATACGCACTTACCTTATCAGTTCAAAAGCTAAGAATTCATTCACCAGTTTTCGCTGATTTCTATTCCAAAAAAATTGCTGAAGGGAAGAGAGTCACGGTCGCTCTTATCGCTACGGCTAGAAAACTATTACGAGTCATTTGGAAGTTAATGACTACTAATCAACAATTTGTTGCTGAATAATTAAAACAAAATTTAGTTAACAAATTAAAATGAGACTAATTTATTAGTTGTTTTTATTATTCACTTAATCAAAAAAATATAAGATAATAGTTGCATATGAAAAAGTTGTTGTTGCCATTTATCTTTTTATTCACTATCCCGTTTAACACGTCTTGTATTCACGAGATAACTTTTAAAGTTTTCATTACAGGAAAATATTGCAGTTGGGAAGAACCGGTAAAAGATGCGATATATGGTAAAGACTACAGTATTAAAATTATTCCAGATCCTACATATTATTTACTTGATGGCGATTTTGTTGTTAAAAATAAAATTCACGATTTATCTTTATATCATCTCTATGATCCTAGCACGCAGACATTAACTATTCCCGGCGAACACGTTAATAGCGAAATAACAATTTATGCCGAAGCAACTCAAGAACCGCCAGGCATTGTATTATGAACAAAAATAAAAGAAGATTCGAACATCATCACCGTTCCTCGCCCGTACTTTTTACTTTTAAAATAGCGAGTGAAGATCGTTTACTAAATTATCTT
>JAZLFA010000047.1:0-3542 GCA_045615545.1 Bacilli bacterium
ATATTCAGAATCATAGATTGTAGAATTTCTAAAGGAAGAAATAATACTAATGAATGATTTAGAAAAGTTATTATTCCAAAAACAGTGTCCTAATAATCTATTGCCCGTTCTTATTTTTTCTTCGCCTTTAATTATTTGATTATGACTACCTTCCTTAACAAAATAACCATGTATTGGACTATTTTCTTTTGAAATAGAACAAAAGGAATCATATTCAAATTCGTAAAATGGATTATTAATAAAATATTGATCGGAACAACATATATAACTATTAGCGATATAATCCTTTGCTAAATATATGCTCTCAAGATTACTCTTAGTGCTGTAGTATGGATTGATAATTAACTTAACTTCTTTATATTTATCTTCTAAGTAGAAGAACATTTCTTTTTTAAAGCCAACAACGATGTATATATGTTTTATTCCAGCATTTATTAATTGATCTATTTGTCTTTCAATTAATATCTCTCCTTTAACAGTTAATAATCCTTTAGGGATGTCATAACATAAAGGAACAAATCTAGTTGAAGCGCCCGCCGCAAGGATGATAGCGTTATCTACCCTATACTGTTCAAGCACATTTAATCCGCTTTTAGTTAGTTCGTAGCTATCTTCTTTCACAAAAGATTCTGCTTTAAGTTTATTTAAATATTTGGATATTAATCCTAAGGAAAGAGATGTGCCATTTGAAATATCTCTCAACGTGACATTATTATTGGAACAAAGAAATCTTAGTATCTTAAAATCGTTTATGCCTATTTTTTGCATAATGATTGGTAATCCTTTCCGTGTAAGAGCAATTTGTTGACTTTAATTGTTAAAAAGTCACTTTTATTTACTGTATACGGGTTTTTAGAAAGAATAACCATATCAGCATATTTCCCAACTTCTAATGAGCCGTGTTCTTTTTCGTCAAAAGTTGTCCAATATCCATTATATGTACACATCCTAAGAGCTTGCTCCACTGTCAAAGATTCTTTGCCGTTATTAATTGCTTTATACAACCACAAAATAGGATCTGGATCAGTGCAAGGCGCGTCGCTTCCAGCTGAGATAACAATGCTATTATCCATGAAAGTTTTTAATGGATTAAGTGTTTTACATCTTTCTTTTCCTAATATTTCTTCTACGTATATATCTGGCTCTTGTTTCCAGTTAATAAAAGATGACTGGACAGGTAATTGAATATTATATTTTTTACATATTTCTATCCCTTCTTTTGTAGGAAGGCAAGCATGTATAATTCCATGTCTATGATCATTTCTAGGATAATCATCTAAAGCGGCTTTTAAACATCTAGTGGCTTGATCAAAAGCTTTGTCCCCTATCGCATGCATTTCTATTTGTAGTCCTGCTCTATTTGCTTGTTTACACCACTTGATAATTGTTTCATCAGAATAATAAAGAACACCAGTGTTATTCTTATCATTTTCATATGGCTTATTAAGTGCAGCATCTTGACTTCCAAAGCATCCATCAAGTGCACACTTAAAGCAACCACCGATTCTTTTTAAACCTCTTCTTTTGGCAACGCCAATGTTTAGCGTTTGAGGAAACACTCTAATCATAAAATGATTATGGATATGTTTGGCAAACATATTTTCCATCGTAATATCTAAATTAAGTGGAAAACCAACACCACTAACATCATGAACTAATGCAATCCCTTTGCTAGCCTCATAATCTACAGCTTTTTTCATACACTTGATCAAAAAAGGAATACTTACTGAGTTAGTTACATAATCAGATACAGCAAAGAATGCTTCTTGGTTCATTTCTCCAGAATCAAAATGATAACCCCTAAGTTTACATATTTTCTTCTTTATTTTATTCAATAAAACTGTATTTATTACACAAGCATGGCCATCATATTTAACCATAAAGAATGGTCGATCTTTACATACATCATCTAAATCGCTTTTAGATAGTAAAGCATGTTCTTTAACTGACCACGGGGACGCACCAAACGCAATTAATAATTTATCTTTACATGTTTCAACGTATTCTTTGCACATTTGTTTTATTTCAACGTTACTTGAAGCATCCATTACATTTAGACCTGAATGGAACAAAGAAAAACTCGCAAAGTGTTGATGAGTATCAGCAAAAGAAGGGCACAATACCTGTTCTCCCAAATCAATTGTTTCAACATTATCATAAATTGATGGCAAATCATTACCAACGAAAACAATTTTTCCATTATCTTCAACAAGATGATGAAAAATATCGTTATTTTCATTAACTGTTAATATGGTACCCACATAATGTTTCATGAGGCTATTATATAAACAGTGTGTTCATTTTTCAATATAATATCTAAATTATGAACAAAGGTTATTTTCTGTATGATTTGTCTACTTGGCACAATTCATCGAATGTATCTATTTCACAAATATCATTTTCATTAAAATAAGTTGGTTCAATGTGATAATGGTCTGGATATAACACAAATGGCACAAATTCCCAGAATATATCTCTGTTTTCTTTTTTCTTTAAAGCAATCAATATATCTTCTTTTAATTTTTGACCATCTGCTTTATTCCAATAAGATAATCCACAAGCCACATAACAATTGTTGCCACCTTTACGATAATTAATTAGTTTATTGTCTTTTGATAAATCAAAACACCAATCTTCTGTGATATCAACAAATCTAGCTAGGTATGTTGTATTATTACCAACAGGAATAGCTTTTGGATTGGTAATAAACAAATCAGCCTCACAAATATAACAATCGCTAAGAAGATCTAAAACTTTCTCAATGGACAATACATTATTGCCCTTGTTGTATTCATCATTGTCTACAAAATGAATATCTGGATATTTAGTTAATAGAGAATTAAAACACTCTTTTTTGTAGCCTCTTATAACATAGATGTTAGATTCAATAATTCCTCTTGATATAAAAGCATCTAGTATTGTTTCTATAAAAGAAACTCCATTAACTTTAACAAGTGGTTTAGGTGTAGTTAAAGTAATTGGAGCCATTCTAGATCCAAATCCCGCTGCAATAATAATTAGTTTTTTATTATCCATATTAATTATTAAACAATATTTCTTTCCCTATTCACACAATATTGTCATTTTTGTTCATTTTTTCTTATCCAGATTTATTCAGTTTCTAATATCTATGTTTGTTTTTGGTTTTTTCTAGTTCTCTTCATGTACTTTATATACCTAATAAGCACAACTATACCAATAAATAGTATTAATCCCGCTACATCAATAAGTACATCTTTAATATCACCAAATCTAGTTGATATACATGCTTGGATAACTTCTGATAATATAGCGACCACTACTCCAATAGAAACACTAATAACTAGAGATAACCACCACTTCTTATTACGTTCTTTAAATAGAAGCGATACATATAGGAAAGTAAATAATCCAGTCACTCCAAATAATAAGAAGTGTCCTATACCTTTTCTAATAATGTTTTTAATGTCGTTACTATTACCATTATTAATTGCACCTTTAGGTAATATAGATAAATCTATATAGTGAGTTATATCATTTTCTTCACTAGTGACATATATAGT
>JAZLFA010000048.1:0-26254 GCA_045615545.1 Bacilli bacterium
CATCCTTATCTATTGCGAACCTTATTATGATTGGTTTAACGATTATAATTGGTATGTTTGAATCCACCTGTATTGGACTAAATTTAGATTTCTTCTTTAATTTAGTCATTGTTATACCAATTATGAGCGAATATTATCTTACGGTTGATAAAGATGAAAGGGCAATTAGAAAAGATATTATTGATAATGTCGACGTAATTAAACGCAAACAATATAAATCTAGATTATTCACATTAAATAAAAAACGCCTCTTACTAGAAGCGAAATATATTGCATACGATTTAAATAGCAAGATTAAACTATAAAGCGCCTTTACCGCTAATTGCGACAAATACCGTTTTAACTAATATCTTAAAATCAAGCCATAATGAACGTTTTAAGACGTATTCGTCTTCTAACTGTATTCTTTCATGGTATTGAGTGTTACTACGTCCGTTAACTGCCCAATAACCAGTTAATCCTGGTCTTACTTTAAATATAAGTTCATCGTTGTTCCAAAGATATTCATATTCTTTCTCTACAATTGGACGTGGTCCAACAAAAGAAAGGTCTCCTTTAAGAATATTAAATAGTTGAGGTAATTCATCTAGTGATGTTTTTCTTAAGAACTTACCAAACTTAGTGGTTCTAGGATCGTTTTCTAGTTTAAAAGTCTTAATATATTCTTGGTATTGTTCTTTAGTCAATATTTCAATTACTGGTCTAGCATCACTTTTCATAGAACGATATTTAATTACTTTAATAATCTTCTTGTTCTTTCCTAGTCTTCGATCTAAGTAAAATGGTGAGCCTTTACTAGTTAAGGGCACTAAGATAGTAAGAATAATTAATAAGGGCGATAAAACAATAATCGCAATAAAAGAACATAAGATATCAAAACATCTTTTAACAAATTGATATATCGATTTCTTTCTATATTCTTTATTCATCTATTATATATTTTAATTTCAAAATGTTAAATTTGAAATATTTACTTTCAGATATTTGTCATAATTACAGTGGATTTTTTGTTAGTTTGAAAATACTTTAAAATAAAACTTCGCAATAACTTCGCAATATATATTAAATAAATTTAATTTTTACAAATATTGACAACTTCGCAATACCAGCGCATAATGTAAATATGAAGAAAGATATACTTATTAGAAAAATGGAACATTGCGAATCAATGAATGACGATGAATGCGAATGGCTAACTTATTATGAAAGCTTAAAATCTAGAGGAGATAATGAACATAAAAAGCATGAAGACCCATTGGTCGGGGCGCTTGTTCGGAATGATAAAAATATTGTCATTGGTTTAACGCACAGAGGATGTTCTTTTGAAGGGAATCATGCTGAATATGAATTATTAAAAAATAAATTAGCTGGAAAAGATTTAACTGGGTGTGAATTGTTTACGACTCTGGAGCCATGCATTGATGAAGTAAGAAGCAAAAAAGGTGGATCGTGCTCAAGCATTATAGCTTCTACGCCTATAAAAAAAGTTCATATAGGTGTATTAGATCCCAACATTAACGTTGGCTCTAAGGGAATCTCTTTTCTTTTTTCAAAAGGCATAACTGTTATTCCATACAAAACAACAGTAAAAGATAAAATTAATGATTCGTTAAGAAAATTTTCTACGAATATAAATTCTAACGTTGCTATAAAGAAAAGAATCCAAGAAAAAGTATTGTCTCGATTTCAAAAAGGGTCACTAGAGGTCTATCTAAAAGATGTGGCTAACAAAAAACAAATACCTTTTGATTTTGATAGAAGCAAGGATGAATTTATTTCAATGCTTATCGACAAGGGTTATGTTTCGTTCGATGCTAAAAATGTCAAAGTTGAAGAACAAATTAAAATTATGTTTTATGATGCGAAATACTTAACTACAACCAGTAGAATGATAAAAATAATTAATAGTGATATTGATTCAAAATCTACTCCTATTAATGACTCAATACCTATTATGTTTCATAAAATGTTTGAATACTATAAGAATTCAAAATTCATTTTACTAACTATGGAGGATTTTAGGGAAGCCATTTCTAATGCAATAATACATAAAGATTATGATATAAATTCACCAGGCATTACCATCGAAAAAGAAAAGGGTCAAATAAAAATCTCAAATGTTGCATCGAAAAACATATCTCAACATATATTGGATATGTTAAAAATTTTCAATCCTCCACTTTATAGTCCTGGAAACGGAATAATAACTGAGTTATCAAATAATGCTGGGTATTCAGAAAGTTCTTTGAAAGGGGTAAGAACATTTAAAAATGCAAAAAACAAACCCAAATTCGTTATTTCTTATAGGACAATTACAATATATTTTAAATGGTAAGTATGGAAGGCACTAGCAGATTTTTTCCTGATAAAAGAATAATTTTGTCTTGCACGAGAATAGCACAAATTTTAAATGTTGAGCCTATTGCTTTACTGAATAAAATTAACGAATTTTATACAAAGGAATATAGTATGAATTTCAATGAAGCTTATGCTTCTTGCACATATTTATTTGATAAAACATCGCGATTTAACAATATTAATATTTCTGTGGATGGTGAAATTCCAAGCGAATTAAGAAGACTTGAATATAGAAGTTTATCAACAAATATATTATTTTTCGAATGCGCATTTGAAGTTCTTGAAAGGGCGCTCAGATTTTTGAATTTATACAATAAAACTATAGAAGATAGATCTAATTTTTTTACTAAAGATATTCATTTAAACTATGACAAACAGTTTATGCCAGCACTAATCGCTTTTATATGTCTCTATAAAGGTTATCTTTTTGTTTCTAATAATCATTTGTCATATTTTGATGGCATAATCACTTTATCTTTTTCTTCCAACGAAGCCCCATTTATTAGCAAATATAATATTTTTGAAGTCGTCAGCAATACAATTGAATATAGATTATTTAAATATATTGGTTTAATTAATCAAAATGATTGCATAAATCTATTTAATAGTGATTCTTTTGCTGTTGCTAGAGAAGTAACTGGTAGTTTTATTGAATTTATTTATATTTCTGATAAAAGTAATATTAAAAATTTGGAAAGTAAAATAATTTACTACTTAATGGTAAACGGATCTTTAAGAAGAAAAGAACTAGCAGAATTATGCAATGTTTCTGATAGAACCATTAATTATAGTCTTAGCAATCTTTTAATTAAAAATAAAATCGAGACGGTTAATTCTACTAGCAAACATTCTCCAAATTTAAAATATGTTTTAAGAAAAATTAATTTATGAAAAACGTTTTTTATTTCTACTTTTGCCATTGCAATGCTAAGTTTATTAAGATTTAATTAAGAACAAATATGAATGCAAATCTAGTTGATTTAGTGATTCCAGTAATAGATGGATATGATGAATTAAAATATCTATTTAATGCTTTTAAGGGACAACAAAACATTGAGATTAGCAATATTATTGTTCCAATTACAATATCTAATGACATTGAACAGACTAATAAGATACGAGAGTTATGCAAGGAGAATGGTGTTATAACCTTTGAAGTTAGTAAAGAAGAGTTCTCTCATAGTCTAGTAAGAGAAAAGGCAATTAAAGAATATTGTAAGAGTGATATTGTTATTTTATTAACAGATGATGTTAAGTTAATTGATCCATTAGCGATGTATAACTTGGTTAAAGATATCGCTAGTGGAGAAGTTGTATATACTTTTGGGCGTCAAATATGTTCAAAGCATCGTTTAGAAAGATATGTTCGTATGTATAATTATCCAGATACGAGTTATATAACTAGTAAAGATGATATCAAGACTAAGCAAATTAAAGCATTCTTTGCTTCTGATGTCTTTGCGGGTCTTAATCGTAGTGTCTTTCTTAAACTAGATGGTTATAAAGGATTAAGGCTACCCACTAATGAAGATATGTTTTATATGCATTCGTTATTAATGAATGATTATAAGGCTAAATATTGTGCAGATGCAGTAGTAGAACATTACCATTCATTACCTGCTAAGAAACTATATAAAAGATATTATGATGCGGGTAGATTCTTTAAGATTGTTAATGTCTTTGATCAATATAATAAAAACACTAGTGGTAAAAAACTAGCGTTCTATATTCTTAAAGAAGCTTTTAAGCATTTTGATATAATTACCATTATTAGATGGCCGTTTAATATGGCTATCAGATTGATAGGCATGAAAAGAGGGGCAAAAGGCGTATGAAAAATAATAACCAATTTGTCACTATATTGTTAGCTACCTATAATCCAAATATAGAGTGGTTTATTATGTTATTAAAATCTTTAAATGAATTAGATTATCCTAACTTAAAATTAATCGTTAGAGATGATTGTTCTAAAGATGATTCATTTGCGCAAGTTCAAAAACTCGTTGAACAATATATAACAAATTTTCCATATAAAATTTTGCGTAATTCTCATAACATCGGTTCAAATTTAACGTTTGAGGCACTTATTTATGATGCAGACACTCCTTACATCGCTTTTTGTGATCAAGATGACATATGGCATAAAGATAAAATTTCGGTTCTGATGGAACAATTAAAAAAGAATAATAAAAAAATGATTTGTTCTGATGTTAGGGTTATTAATCCAAAAAACAAAGTTAAAGCAAAATCTATTACTCGCTTTAGAAAGAGATTTAATTTTTTTCCAGAAAATCAAGCCAAGTATTTGATTTATAAAAATTTTGTGATTGGATGCACTATTTTAATTGACCGAGAATTCGCAAAAAGCGCACTTCCAGTTTCTCGTATAATGAATCACGATCATGACTTAGCGGTTTTTGCTTCTAATCACAACGAACTTATTGTTTGTGAGCAATCCTTAGTTGATTATAGAATACATAAATTTAATCAAAGCTTAGTATTAGGAGATGTACATAATAAACAATCATATTTTGAATATAACATCTTAAAATTTAAGCAATGGACTAACTTTTTACATGAACGATATAGAATTACTTATATCAAAGAAGCAATTGAATGGGCTGATGCTAGAATTGCTAATTACAATAAGGAAAGAGGGGGACGAAAGCTATTAAAAAAAGTAGGGCAAGTTAACCTACAAACAACTCGTTTTGAATTATATGCCTTACACAACCCACTATTCTTCAAAATTGCAGTATTTCTAATAAAACACAATATTATTTGATTGAGGGCGCATACGTGTTATTTTGCAAAATTATAAAATTTATCATAAGGCATCCAATCTATATGATTAAGAACTTTTTCAATGGCAAAATTTTTAAATTTGTTTTTAAATACATCAGGAATCGTTCTACTACTAATCAAAAAATTGAGGAGATAGTTTCATTATCTTCAAATAATGATGCGTTTTCTCGTCGCAAAATTAAGGCTAATTTATATGTTACTAATTATAAAAAATTCACGCCTATTAAATTCCCGCTTTGTCCTAATCCGCTTGTCTCAATTATCATTCCGGTTCATGATAACTTTAAATTTACATATAACTGTCTTGCAGCGATTAAAAAATTTGTTGATGCAAAAACTATCCCATATGAAGTCATTATTATCGATGATGTTTCAGATGATTTATCAAAAAACGCTGAAAAAGTTATATCAAATACAAAGATTATTCATAATAAGCAAAATTTAGGATTCCTAAAAAATATAAATTTAGGTGCAAAAATATCTAAAGGTAAATACCTTTATTTACTCAACAACGATACGATCCCTCAACCTAATTTTTTAAGCGAACTTATAAAATACATGCAGGAGCATAAAGATGTTGGGGCAGCAGGTTCAAAATTAGTGTATAAGAACGGCTTGCTTCAAGAAGCCGGTGGCATCATATGGAAAGATGGGTCTTCATGGAATTATGGGAATGGTAAAAGTCCTAACGATCCTCACTTTAACTATGTTAAAGATGTGGATTATGTGTCAGGAGCTAGTTTATTAACTAGAAAAGATATATGGATTAAAATTGGCGGTTTTGATGAAAGATACGCTCCAGCTTATAATGAGGATTCCGATTATTGTGTAGAAGTGCACAAATTAGGTTATCGTGTAGTATATATTCCAACATCGGTTTTAGTTCATTTCGAAGGGATTTCTAATGGCAAAAAAACTGGAACTGGAATCAAACATTACCAATTAATAAACATAAAGAAGTTTCGTGAAAAGCAAAAAAAATATCTATCTAAGCATTTTAGTAACGGGGAACATGTGTTTTGGGCTAGAGATAATTCTCAGCAAAAAAAGTGCATTCTTGTAATAGATCATTATGTTCCGACTTATGACAAAGATGCGGGCTCTAAAACCGTGTTTTCGTATTTAAAACTGTTTGTTGAAATGGGCTATAATGTAAAATTTATAGGAGATAATTTTGCTAGACAAGAACCTTATACTACAAGTCTTCAAATGTTAGGTATAGAGGTTTTATATGGCGAGTATATGAAACGAAATTGGCGAAATTATATAAACGTTAATAGGTCATATATTGACTTTGTATTACTAAATAGACCGCACATTTCTATTAAATATATTGACTATATTAAGAAATACACCAATGCAAAAATTTTGTATTATGGTCATGATTTACATACTTTACGCATTGAAAGAGAATATGAACAAACACATAACAAAGCGACATTAAAAGAAATGAAAAGAATTAGCAAGATGGAAAATCATTTATTTGCTAAATCAGATATTATCTATTTCCCATCTCCCATTGAAGTTGATATTGTTAAGAAAAATAATCCAAATTATAATGTGAAAATTTTACAGCCATACATGTATGATAATAAAACTTACACATCTAATAGAAAAAGACACAATCTATTATTTGTCGGAGGTTTTTCCCATGCTCCAAATATCGATGCATGTGTATGGTTCGTACGAAGCATCCTTCCGATAATTCAAAAGAAAGTTCGCGACGTGACTTTTAACATCGTTGGATCTAATGCACCAAAAGAAATAAGTGATTTAAAAAGTAAAAATGTAAATATAGTTGGATATGTTAGCGATAAAAAATTATCAGAATTATATTTGACTAATACAATTTGTGTAGCACCACTTAGATACGGAGCAGGAATTAAAGGTAAAATAATTGAAGCCATGTATTATTCTATTCCTATTGTCACCACTTCTTGCGGAGCTGAAGGAATAAGTAATGCTGAAAAATCGTTGCTTATTGCTAATTCTGCAGATGATTTCGCAAAATCAGTAATTAAGCTTATTAGCGATTCATCGTTGCAAAAACATTTATCTGATAATGAGAAAAAATGCATTAATAAAAACTATTCATTAAATTCAGCAAAAAATATTATTAAACGCGATTTTGCTTAATTTTTAATATTATATTTATTGCCTCTAATAAATCCTTTGCGAAGTAATCAGCCTGAGAGTTTTTATTTGATTTGTTACAGAGAAGAATCGTTTTGCACCTAGCATTTTTTCCACATTTTACGTCTAGATCAGAGTCTCCTACAAACCAAGATTGTTTCAAATCAATATTGAATTTTTGTTTCGCTTGTAACAACAAACCAATTTTCGGTTTTCGGCAGTTGCATCTAATTTTGTATTTTTTAATTTCGCCTTTGAATCCTCTCTTCGGATAGTGAGGGCAAAAAAACAAATCATTTATATAAGCCCCTCCAGCACCTAGCATTGTTTCCATTTTTTTGTGTATTTCATCTAACTGTTTTAAAGTTAATTTTCCGTGAGAAACAATTGGTTGATTTGTTATCACTATAGAAAGATATTCAGAGGTGTTGATTCTTTTGATTGCCTCGCAAACACCTGGGATCAACTCAAATTCATTAATATTTGAAAGAAAGCCACAATACTTGTTAATAGTGCCATCTCTATCTAAAAAGATACATTTCTGCGCCAATCTTAAATTTTTATTTGCAACAATCCCTGCTTTAATATCTGATTCTACTTGCTTAAGTCTATCTGGAGTGCCCATGTCTTTAATATATTCTGATGATTGATAAGCAAAAACTCGATTGGTTGGTATAAGAGATTTAACGAAATCGTTTTCCATATCAATCATTTTAGGTTTTTTAAAAAACGACAGTGCCCTAGGCGATATTACAAAAACACCAGCATTAACAATATTGTGAGACCAGTTTTTTCTATGATGTTTTTTTGAAAAAATGTGCTTTACACAACAATTTTTGTTTATTTCAAGTAAATCAGAATCAAAAGGGTGAGAATTAGGATGTGCAAACAATGTAATTAAAGCGCACTTATCCTTGTGAAATTGTTCCATCTTATCAATATCGATGTCAAATACTAAATCGGCAAAAATTAGCAAAAAATTATCGTGCAGTTTATTTTTCAAATAAAATAAACTTCCAGCTGATCCTAGAGGTTCCTCCTCAACTATATAGGTAATTTTAATGTTTAATTTATCACCATCGCCAAAATATTCTCGAATTTTGTCACCTAAATACCCAATAATGATAATAAATTCTTTTACCCCATTGTTTCGCAAATTAATTAGTTGCCTTTCCAATAGCGGTATGCCCAAAACTTTAATTAGAGGTTTCGGAATTTCATTAGTATAGTTTTTGAGGCGTGTTCCTTTCCCGCCTGCAACAATTACAGCTTTCATTATAAAATTTTGCTTTTACAAGATTTAAAATATTGCTCTATTTCTTCGCAAAGAATATGCATTATAATTTCATGAATTTCTTGAATGCGCGGAGTAGATTTTTCTTTTACAACTAGTGCCACATCATAATATCTACTCTTAAGCAATTTTCCGCCATCTTTGCCTAAAATTAATATTACTTTCATTCCAATTTTTTTTGCATATTGAGTTGCTATTAATAAATTCCTTGAGTTTCCAGAAGTAGAAAACGCGACTAAAGCATCTCCTTTATTCCCAATTCCTTCTATTTTACGTGCAATATCAATTTTGAAATCGTAATCATTGCTAATAGCATATGTGGATACTAAGTCGTTACACAGACATATAGATGGTAGGGCTCGCCTTTCATACATAAATTTACCTATTAATTCACACGAAAAATGTTGAGCATCGCAAGCGGACCCGCCGTTCCCGGCTGTTAAAATTTTTCCACCTTTTTCAATTGAATTAACTAATTCTCTAACAGCAGAATTTATTAATTTAATTTCCTTATCGGATTTGAAAAACGAAATGGCGGAAGAGTGGTCTTCCAACGTTTTTCTTAATCTATCTCTAAATTTAGTATCCATATATTTTCCAACTCATAGCTCCTTCGTAAGTAAATTGAAAGTCAAATATTTCACAACCCTCTTTTTTTAATAAATTCATTAGTTTAATTTTGTTTTCTGGGTGGCAGAAAAAGAAAAAGAAACCACCACCACCTGCTCCACTAATTTTTCCTCCAATAGCGCCATTGCTCATCGCCATTTTATACAAATTATCAATTTTTTTATTGCTTATACAAGAAGCGGTGTTCTTTTTTGCTTCCCATGCATTATTGATCGCTTTCACAACTCCTCCAATATCGTATAAGGATATAGCTTTTTCCATATCCTTAACCGAATTTTTGACTTTATGGAAGCTTTTTAATTTGTTATTTTGATTCTTGGCAGAAGCGATTTGATTAGAAATAATATTTGATGATTCTCTAGATTTGCCGAGGAAGCACAAAACGATAGACTCATATAATTCATTGATAAACCATCTTTTAGTGCGTATAGGTTTTACAATAACGTTCCCGTCCTTTAGAAAGTCCATACTATTAAATCCACCGAATGTTGCTGCAAATTGGTCCTGTTTTCCGCCGTTAAATTTTAAATCTTCGCGTTCGATTTTAAATGCGTAATTTGCAATATCATAATTAGATAGTGGCAAGTCAAACATCTCTACAAACGCCGCCAATATTGATACAACAATAGCTGAAGACGATCCTAATCCTGAACCAATAGGAGCATCGCATCTTGTAATAATAGTAAGATTTTTCTTAATTTTTGGAAAATCAGTTGTAATTCTTTTGTATACTCCGTAATGCAAAGGTAAGACCTTTTTAGCTTTTTCTACATTATTGTTCGATAGTATACATTTTTTGTCTAAATCCTGAGAAACGAAACAGATTTTTTTATCCTTTCTCTCTATGAGTGTGCAATGAGAATACATATTAATAGTCGCATTTATCACGGATCCGCCGTAAGTATTAGAATAAATAGGCAAATCAGTTCCGCCGCCCGCGAATCCTAGTCTCAATGGAGCAAGTGATCTCACTATCATAATAATTTATTTATAAATTAATTATATAACAAACGTAAACGTTAAGATATTAACAATTTATTTTTTGTTTTTGCGTCTAGAAAGTTCTAGTTTTATTGAATCTCTATCTTTAGTTTCTAATGTATCAATTACCGCGCCCTTAGACATATAGGAAATATATTGTTTTAAAACTGATTCTGTCTTACTATTACTTTTAATTTTTCCTTTTTCAATCCAAATGCATTTATCGCAAAACATTGATACCATTTCCATGTTGTGGCTTACTAAAACTATCGTAATTCCTTTTTTCTTTAATTCTCGCAATTTATCGAAACATTTTGCTTGAAAACTTGCATCACCCACCGCAAGAATTTCATCAATTAATAAAATATCTGCATCAACATTAATTGCTACCGCAAATGCTAAACGCATATACATGCCAGATGAGTATGTTCTTACTGGATTATCAATAAAATCGTGCAATTCGCTAAAATCAATAATTGTTTGTAATCTCTTATCAATCTCTTTTTTACTTAAACCATAAATAGAGGCATTAATGTAAATGTTCTCTCTTCCAGTCATATCAGGATGGAATCCTGCGCCTAGTTCAATTAGTGATGATACTCTTCCGTTAACGGTAATTTTACCTGCATTTGGATAATAAATACGAGTCAACATCTTTAACATCGTAGACTTGCCACATCCATTACGACCAATTAAACCAATCGACTCACCCTTATTGGCAGTAAATGATACATCGTTTAAAACATTTCGTTTTTCGTGCCTATTTCTCTTCCAAAATAATAGTTTTTCTTTCAATGTGTAACCTTTATCAAAATACACTTTAAAACTTTTATTTACATGTTCTACTGATATAACTACTTCATTACTCTTCTTTTTCATAATTACATTTCCTCAGCAAAACGTTTCTTAGCCTTACTAAATGTTAAGATGCCTACTATCATCGCTAAAATTGCCCAAGCAGCAGAAGCAGCAACATATATAAAATCCGGCCATGCTCCATAATTAAGAATATTATGATAACCTTCAATTAAACCTGACATAGGATTAACGAAGTATAAGACCATCTTTAAAGTATCTCGTCCTGCTAACAAATCTGATCCCCACATAATTGGAGTGGCAAACATCCAAAGCATGCCAATAATACCTAGAATATGTCTTACATCTCGTACATATACTGTAATAGCGCTTGTAAATAGCGTCATACCTAGGCACATAATATATTGAATTATGAATAATAAAGGTAAAGACACTAAGGGCAAGAAAGAGAATCCTGCTCTTAATCCCCATTCAATGCCACCATTAGATACTATTGAGAATGCTCCAAAGATATAAACCGCTAAGACGATAACAAAACAATAGAGCATATTGATAAATTGACTAGTGACATAAGAAATTGGTAGCACTTCTCTTGGGAAATATACTTTAGTAACTAATCCAGCTTGATCAAGAACTGCTCCACATCCACCAGTTAAACAACTATTAAAGAATATCCAAGGGATTAATCCTGTAAAAACGTAAATATAGAAATTAGTGATGTTATCACCAGTCTTGAAGATAAACCCAAACACTAGTGTATAAACAAGTAATTGAAGTAACGGGTTAATAAAAGTCCATAAGAAACCCATGACGCTACCTCTATAGCGTCCTCTTAAATCACGACGAACAAGGCCAACAATCATTTGGCGGTAATCGTATATTTCATGAAGAGTTTGTTTCATAGATTATACTCTAAAATATTTTAGAGTATTTATCAAAACATAGCAATAAGTCTGTTTGTTTTAATCAATATCTGTTAGCATTTTTTTAATGTCTTTGATTTCTTCAGATAATTGATCGAAAGAAATATTAATTGCATAAGCAAATGGTGCAATTTGACTTTTGTAATGGATTCCTTGATTCAACATAACTTTTTTGCACATTAAATCTTCTCTAGTAAATTTTGTTATGTTAAAAGGATTGGAACCATCTGTAGGCATGATTAAATCAATTTTCTGTGAAAGAGTTCTTTGATTTTCAAAACGAGATATCAATTCGGATTTTTTCTTTTTAATTATTCCATAAATTTTAAATTCTATCCAAACCCTTAATGCTGCTATGTACTTAATTTTGGTTAAAGAATTTGCAAAGAAATCATCGGTATATGTAAACGAAACAAAGTCATCAATCATTTTAACCATATCTTTGTTTGATATTTTGCTGTTATCATTATTAATATGATATTCAGTTGTCGAATAATGAAAAGCATTATCGTTGCCATTAGACTGGTCTCTCTTTTCTAGCCCATCAACAAAACCGTCGGTTCTATCAAGTCTATCAATTGTAATTATATTTGGGCATAGGTTATCATAATCATTTTTAATGAGTTCAAGCAAAAGTTTTCCACCGCAATGCTCTAAATAATAATAGTCAAAAACAGTTTTATCTTGGGAATTTATAATGTTTATTAAATCTATAGAATGTGTAAGAACAATAATATTTTTTTCTTTTGCATTTTTAACAATTTCATATGCAATTTTATAATGATTAATTAAATCATATGAAGAAGCAGGGTCATCCATAATTAGTGTTTTCTTGTCGCTTCCTAAGAAGCAATAAATTCCGTACAAAAATGTTATTAAATTAATTTCACCTGTACTATATGTTTCTATTGCTCGAGGAAAATGCATTTTTATAGAACTCATTTCAGGTTTAAAAGTTATATCATGATCAGTTAAACCGAAATATCTTATTAAATCATTTTTAAGTTTATTTTTACTCTTTTCTACAAGTTTATATTTTGCTTCCGCATCGAGCTTTAAAGCTGATAATTCATTCTCTTTCGAACGTAATTCGTTTTGCATTTTTAACAAATTCTCGTATTTATCTATATCTCCTTTCGCAATAATAAATGGCAATAGCATCTCTTCATCAGCGCTTAGGTCACGCGCGATATTAACATAACTATCGAGTTCATCTTTGGTTGGATTTACATTAAAGTCAAACATTTTATCCATTAGCTCTGATTCATATTTTTCTTTCTTTTTAAGTTTGCTTTCTAGAAGTTGCTTAATTCCATCTTTTCGCGAATCACATATAGGACAAATTTCGTCTTTGTCTGTTAACATATCATTGGTAAGAGAAATTGCTTTGTACAATTTTGAATCTTTATATTTGTTAATTTCATTTTCTGTATTAGAAATTTTTAATGCATCTTTATATACACGAGGGAATATTGTGTAATCGATTTTGCCATGTTTTTTTAAAAATTGCTCTAAATCATCCTTAGATTTTTTGAATTCTTTTATACTTATGCTTTTTTTGCTAAAAAAAGTAGCAGCTTTATCAGATATTGATGATTTAATTTCTTTTTGCGTTGAAATGTGGGTAGCCTCTTTAATTAGATTTTTCCCATCTAGATTTTTATTTAAAGTAGCTATTTCTTCATTAAGTTTAGCGATTTGGGCGGTATTAGAGGAAATAATTAAATCCTGTTCTTTAATATTAATATTCTCTCCATTTTCACTTGTATAACTTAAAAATTCAATATCTTCATTGTTTTCTTTCAATATATTGAAAATAGTTGTCTTCCCGATTCCGTTATAGCCAAAAATTACCTTAGATTTTCCAGCAGTATCTAAAGTAAATTTTGAATCTAGACTATCAATAAGGAATTTGTAAGTTGATTTGACCTTTGTGCATGGATTAATTATCATAACAACCTCCTATCATAATTATATATTTATAGAATCGAAAATATTAGTTTTGATTCTAAATTATAATTTTTTTCATTATTTTAGTATAAAATAATAACTAGTTATGAAAGGGATTATTTTAGCAGGTGGGAGTGGGTCTCGCTTATACCCTCTTACCTTTGTAACATCTAAGCAATTATTACCAGTGTATGATAAACCAATGATTTATTATCCACTTAGTGTACTAATGATGGCGAAGATTAGAGATATATTAATTATTTCTACTCCAACGGATTTGCCACGCTTTAGAGCATTATTAGGAGATGGGTCTAAGTTTGGTATTCATCTTAGTTATGCTAAGCAAGAGAAACCAGAAGGATTAGCCCAAGCATTTATTATTGGTGAAAAGTTCATTGGTAAAGACGCTTGTGCGCTTATTTTGGGCGATAACATCTTCTATGGTTCTGGTTTAGTCGCACATTTATCTCACTCTGTCTTTAGAGCGGAACGCCACAAACGTTCAACTATATATGGATATTATGTTAAAGATCCTACTCGATATGGCGTGATTGAGATTGGAGAGAATGATACTCCACTTAATATTGAAGAGAAGCCAAAGACTCCTAAATCTAATTACTGTGTAACTGGTTTATACTTCTATCCTAATGATGTCGTTAAGATGGCTAAGAAAGTAAAGAAATCTAAGAGAGGTGAATATGAAATCACCACTCTTAATAATCTTTATATTCATGAAGATAGAACCCATCTTACCTTATTAGGTAGAGGCTACTCATGGTTAGATACTGGAACTCCTGAAGCGCTTAATGATGCAAGCGAATATGTTAAGTCAGTAGAAGAACATCAAGGGATTAAGATGATGTGTCCAGAAGAAATTGCTTATTTAAATAAATGGATTAGTAAGAAGACATTAATTGAAATTGCTAAATCAATGAGCAAGAACGATTATGGTGAACATCTAATGAATGTTGCTAAAGGAAAAATCCTTTATGCATCATCAGTTATTAATGAGAAGTAATTATGCTTAAGTTTACTAAGACGGAAATAGAAGGCGTTTACATTATCGAACCAAAAGTATTCGGAGATGACCGTGGATACTTTATGGAAACTTATAGTGATACTGATTTTAAAAACGTTGGTCTAAATTATGTCTTCGTTCAAGATAATCAATCTAAATCAAAGAAAGGTGTACTTAGAGGTTTACATTTTCAGACTAAACACCCCCAAGCAAAGCTTGTGCGTGTTATTAAAGGTGAAGTGTTTGATGTCGCAGTAGATTTAAGAAAGAACTCGCCTACTTATGGTAAATGGGTTGGAGTGTTATTATCCGCTGAAAACAAAAGACAATTATTAATTCCTAGAGGATTCGCTCATGGTTTCTTAGTAGTATCTGATGAAGCTGAATTTGTGTATAAGTGTGATGAGTTCTATCATCCAGAAGATGAAGGTGGCATTATTTATAATGATCCAACTATTAATATTAAGTGGCCACATATTGATGGTGAGATTATCTTAAGCGATAAAGATAAGAAGCATCCTACGCTCAAAGAAAGTAAGATTAGTTTTTAATATGAATCTTAATTTAAAAATATTAGTTACAGGAGTTAAAGGTCAATTAGGCTTTGATTGTGTCCGTGAACTTAAAGAACGTGGCTATAAGAATGTTTTAGGCATCGATAAAGATGAATTAGATATCACTAATGAAGTGGCAGTACATAAATTTATCAAAGATTATCATCCTGATGTAATAATGCATAACGCTGCGTGGACGGCAGTAGATAAAGCAGAACAAATGAAAGACTTAGTGTATCAAGTTAATGCATTAGGACCTAAATATATCGCTAGTGCAGCTAAAGAAGTAAGCGCAAAAATGTTTTATATATCTACTGATTATGTATTTGATGGTAAAGGTGATAAACCGTTTGAGGTAGATAGTCCTAAGAATGGATTATCCGTATACGGCAAAACTAAATCACAAGGTGAAGACTTTGTGACTAATACTTTGGATAAATACTTTATTATTCGTATTTCATGGGTATTTGGCATTAATGGTAATAACTTTATTAAGACAATGCTTAAATTAAGCGAAACTCATAAGGAACTTAATATTGTGTGTGATCAAATTGGATCGCCTACATCTACTTATGATTTATCTAAATTAATGTGTGACATGATGGAAACTGATAAGTACGGAATTTATCATGCGACTAATGAAGAATATTGTTCTTGGGCTGAATTTGCGGATTATATATTTAAAACCGCGAATAAGAATGTAAAGGTTAACTATGTTACCACCGCACAATATAAAAAGATTAATCCTAATCAAGCGGATAGACCTTTAAATAGTAGAATGAGTAAAGCATCGTTAGTCAAGAGTGGATTTAAATTATTACCAAGTTGGCAAGACGCTACTAGTCGATATCTTAAGCAATTAGGAGTTAAATAATAATATGGCAAAGTTTTTAGTTACAGGTGGAGCAGGATTCATTGGAGGCAATTTCCTCCATATGATGGTTAATAAATATCCTAAAGATAAATACGTATGTTTAGATGCTTTAACTTATGCAGGCAACATGGAAACATTAAAGCCGATTATGAAAAAGAAGAACTTTAAGTTTGTGCATTTAAATATATGTGACCGTAAAGGTGTATATAAGTTATTTAGTAAAGAACATTTTGATTATGTGATTAACTTTGCCGCTGAATCACATGTAGATAGAAGTATTGAAGATCCTGAGATATTTATAAGAACTAATGTATTAGGCACCCAAGTATTAATGGATGCATGTCGTAAATATGGCATTAAAAGATATCATCAAGTATCTACAGACGAAGTTTATGGTGATTTACCATTAAATCGTAAGGATTTGTTATTTACTGAGAAAACACCTATACACGCTTCTTCTCCTTATAGCGCTTCTAAGGCCGCAGCAGATTTACTCGTATTAGCGTATCATCGTACTTATAAACTTCCAGTTACTATTTCTCGTTGTTCTAATAACTATGGTCCATATCATTTTCCTGAGAAGTTAATTCCATTAATGATTAAAAATGCTTTAGCGAATAAGAAATTACCCGTATATGGCAAAGGTCTTAATGTAAGAGATTGGTTATATGTTGAAGACCATTGTGAAGCGATTGATTTAGTAGTTAGGCATGGTAAAGATGGTGAAATCTATAACATTGGTGGCCATAATGAATATAACAATTTAGAAATTGTTAAAATTATTCTTAAAGAATTACATAAACCAGAATCATTAATTCAATTTGTGAAAGATAGACCCGGTCATGATTTAAGATATGCAATGGATCCTAATAAGATTACTAAAGAATTAAAGTGGAAGCCTAAACATAACTTTAAATCAGGTATAAAAGAAACCATTAAGTGGAACTTAAATAACCAGAAGTGGATTAAAAATGTTGAATCTGGTAAATATTTGACAATTAAACGATAATTTTATTTGCGTTTTGTATATGCATCCATAACTTTGATGGCTTCACCAATCATTTTGATGTTGCCCTTATCAAGCCACAATGCGCGATGACAATATTTCTTGATAGCAGCAGCATTATGTGTGACTAACAAGACAGTAGCGCCGCTTTTAATTAATTCAGCAATACGCGCCTGGCTTTTAGCTCTAAAGCGATCATCGCCTACAGATAACACTTCATCAAGAATCAATATCTCCGGTTCCATTTCTGCAGCAATAGAAAAACCTAAACGCATAAGCATACCACTAGAATACGTTCTAATCGGTTGATGTAAGAAATTACCTAATTCAGAGAAATCAACAATCTTTTTATATTTTTCATCAATTTCTTCTTTTGAATAACCTAGGATAGCAGCATTAAGATAAATGTTCTCTATTCCAGTTAATTCCATATCAAATCCACTACCTAAACCTAACAAAGGAATGATTTTTCCGTTAAGGATAACTTTCCCACTATTTGGTTTAAGAATGCCGGAGATAATTTTAAGTAATGTCGATTTGCCAGCACCGTTAACACCAACAATGCCCATGACTTCGCCTTTGTTAACAGTAAACGAAACGTTGTTAAGAACTTGGTGATTAACATGCTTTAATTTGCGTGAAAACCACTTAACTGTATATTCTTTTAAAGAACGAATGTCGCCTTCAGCCATTCTATATGACATAGATATGTTTTGTACTTCAATCATATTAGACATAAAGACTAAATTTCTCCTGTTGGGTTTTGAATGTTATACAACCAATCACAAACATACCTACCGCGCTTATTAAGCACCATAAGTAACTATAAAGATTAGGACTCACTCGATCGATAATCAATGTTCTAGATACTTTTAAGAAATGGAATAATGGATTAAATTTCATTACAAATTTAAATGTCTCATTTTGAATGCGGTCGACAGAATAAAAGATAGGCGTAGCATACATCCAAGCTAATCTAACAACGCCCCAAATAAAATGCATATCACGAAAGAATACCATGATTGTTGCTAAGAACATAGATAAGCCTAAGCAGAATATAAATAATAATCCGATATTAAAGAAGAATAACAAGAAACACGGCGCAGGCCATAATTGCATTGCTAATATAAATATGAATAAAGGAATTAATGCAAAAGCGAAGTTAATCGTAGCAGATAATGCTTTTGATAATGTATAAATGTATTTAGGAACATATACTTTTTTGATTAAAGCCGCATTCCCGGTGATTGAATCCATTGATGTGGTGGTGCATTCGCTAAAGAAATTAAACGAAACTATGCCTACTAGTAAATACACTGGATAATAAGGTATGTTTTGATTGCCGAGCAAGGTAGAAAAAACTAAATACTGGGTTCCCATCATTAAAAGTGGATTTAAAAAACTCCATAAAACACCTAGCACACTGCGTTTATACTTTCTTTTGAAGTCACGTTTAACGAGCTGTTTAAGTAAAAACCCATATTTGGTCATTTTGTCAGCGATATTTACAGCTAAACAATGCTTATTGTTTTTTGCACGGTAAATGCTCCATATGCTATATCCAACGAATAAAGCAAAAATAGATCCCATAATTGGCCAATAGTAAATTCCGAATGCTGATTGGGCATTTTCCTGAACATTATATATGGCCAAAAAATAGAACGATATTATAAGTATTACAAAAATAAAAGTTAGGATAATTTGATTTTTTAAAGTTTGAACAAATAAACGCGATTTCATATTACTTTTCTATTACCGTTTTAAGCCATTGATTAGCAATTTTATTTTCTTCAACCAATTTCGATTGAATAGAATTGTAGTTGATATGTTTTTTGATGATTATGCCACTTTTATTATCTATATTATTAGTAAATCTATCTTGTAATCCCAATTTTCTTAATACGCCAAAACGCGATAATGCATCCTTGCTTTGCACTACCAAGAATTGTTTTTTAAAAACTATGGACAGACATGTACATTGATAAGAATCGGTTATAACAGCGCTTGCATTTTTAATGCATTCAATAAATTCTGGGATAGTGAGCATCATTGAAATATCAGCAAAATTAGTTGTCCCTCTTTCAAACGGGACAAGTGGTTCAATATTAAATATCTTTAAGTGTAATTTATTAGCTATTTTTTTAAGATTTTTTGCTTTGGAATCATTACAATTTCTGAAATATGTCACCAAATACTTATTTCTCTTTATTTTCTTTTTCGATTTTTGTGCTATAGATTCATAGAATTTTGCTGGTAATAATAGCACTGGGTCAATAAAATTTTTTATTTCGTTCAGGGGAACATTCAATAATTTTTGCAATTTTAGATTTTTTGTTTCGCGTATAGCAACATGGTTAAATCTTTGGAAATATTCTTTATATATTATGTTACTTTCGTAGAATTTTAATGCTGATTCAATATTTCCAAAACTTGTCCCGAAAGTAATTTTGTTCCTTTGACTTGAAGCAAATTGTAAGAAACAATAATCCTTAAATGGAAAAATTGGATTAAATAAACAATCAGATCCAACTACAAAATTTTTGCATAGACTATTGAGTTCATACATTTCATTTAAATTAGGATATATTTTAGAAATATCACAATGGCGCTCGATGAAGGTTCTAACTTCAGTCTTGTCGTATAAATCCGAGTTTTGGTCTCCCCAAAACCAACTTGGTTTATCTAATAGTAATACATTAAATTTGTTTTTTGTTAGCAAAGAATATAACGCGAATGCAGATAAAACAGACCCATAATTTTTTGAATAAAAGCATGTTACAAGACAGATATCATATTCCAGTTCGTTTTCTTTTATTACTAAATTATTATTTTTGTTTCCTTTAGTAATAATAAATTCTGGACATATTTTTAAGCAAGTTCTGCAACCTATACATTTTGAATTATCTATGTGTGGAGAAAAACATTTACCACGCAATATTTTAATCGCGCCAGTTGGACAATTCCTTTCGCATCTCTTGCAACCATTGCAATCGATAGAGAATTTTGCAATATTTTTCTTCCAATTTACTGATTCCATAACATTAATTAAGTAAATTA
Source organism: Bacilli bacterium (assembly GCA_045615545.1). Taxonomy (GTDB): domain Bacteria; phylum Bacillota_I; class Bacilli_A; order RFN20; family CAG-826; genus SIG220. The sequence continues at coordinate 20,400 of JAZLFA010000048.1, forward strand.
TTCAATATCAAATCTACCACAAATAAAATATTTGTGAATATTTTTATCTATTTTGTGTAAAATATAGGTTAGTAGTTTACCAAAGTTGATTTTTCGATAATTTATTTTTATGAAATATATTGCAGTAGTTGTTACAAGAAATAGAGTCGATTTGCTAAAGAAAAATATCTCCGCTTTGCAAAGACAAACATTACAACTTAACAAAATAGTTGTAGTAGACAACGCTAGCAACGATGGAACAAGGAGATTTCTTAAGTCTATTTCAGCAAAAAACCCGCTTTTTGATGTTATTTCTTTAAAAGATAATTTAGGCGGTGCTGGCGGGTTTTATTATGGCATTAAAAAAGCATATGAACTTGGCGCAGATTACATTTGGTTAATGGATGATGACACAATGCCACATGAAAGAGCTTTGCTTGAATTAGAAAACGCATTCAAAACACTTAAAAATGAAAACGTTGGTTTTATTGGAAGCAATGTCTTGTACAAAGACGGATCACCGTGTATGATGAATATTTCTACCCCGACATTCCGTTGGAATAGTTATGTTGATCAAAAAATTGTTCAGGTATCCCATTCTTCTTTTGTTTCGTTGTTAATTCCACGATATGTAGTTCGTGACGTCGGTTTGCCATTTAAAGACTTTTTTATTTGGGGCGATGATGTTGAGTATACAACACGAATTTGCAAAAAATATGACGGATTTATCGCGAATTCTAGTATTGTATATCACTTGATGAATGAAAATGTTGGGGTAAATATCTTTACTTGCCCAACCGAAAGAGTTTCTCGTTTTTATTATTTTTATCGCAATGTAACATTTACACATTATTCTAGGTGCGACACAGCGAATTATCGTGAATTCATGCATGTAACTAAAAACTTGCTCCGTAATTTACGCTGGAATTCAGTAAGAGATCGACATGAAAAAATAAAAACAATTAAAAAAGGAATTCGTGATGGTAAAAAATTTACCACTACTATTGATTATGTTGACGGTAGGGAATCGGTTGCAATGCATAAAAATTTCTTCACTTTTCACGGCCACTTCTTTGCTAAGATCTTACGTAAGATTGCTTATTTAGCCTTTAATAAATTTGATCGCAACAAAAATTATAGAATTAAATATTTACGTGCCCAATATCAACGTTACATTAGAGCAAAACCTTCTTTCTTTAAGAAAATCAATTTCTTGTTCAAAGGATTCTTTCGCAGCGGTATTTACACCAACAAAAATGGACGTTCTTCTTTTTATCACTTGCTTAAACATGTAAAGTTATCTACTAGACCAAGTAAATATTTTTTCGGCAGTCTAGATGTTTACAAAACTATAAAAATTGATGGTAGACAAATGGACAACTGTGCCCCAGATTATTCACTTTACATTAACAATTCTTTATTAAGTTTAAAATATAAGAATATTTCCACGCAGTTCAACAAGGATAATAACGAAGTTATTGATTCAATTATTCTATTTGTTAATCGTGCTATAAAAAAAGTTAGATTTTCTCTGATGAAGAACAAAAAAAATGTGCTTGTTTGGTTACATTCATTTATTAATTCACCGGCTTCTAGCGTAGGTGATGCATTGCAACGTATAATTATTATTAATCAATTAATGTGGCAAACTAATCATCGTTTGATGGGATTAGGTCGTCTTGATGTTTTATTAGACAAATTTAATACAAAAAAAGATTTTGATGATTTAAACAATCTTTTGTACCTAAAAGAATTTTTAAAATTACAGCATAAATATTTTTACTTTAAAAGTAACGAATATTTAGGCGACACGGGTCAAATAATTATTTTAGGCGGTAGAAAATATGATGGTTCATATTTTACTAATAACTTTACATACTTGATTGTTAAAGCCGCTAAAGAATTATGTTTGCCAGATCCTAAAATATTATTAAGAGTAACTAGTAAAGTTCCAAACGATTTACTATCTTTAGCAACCGACTGCATATCTGCGGGGGTTGGATATCCGTTTATATCGAATGATGATAAGGTAATTCCAGCGCTTATTGATTTTGGCTATGATTACAAAGATGCGTGTGATTATGTTACTTCTGCTTGTTGGGAACCTATTCCTGGCAATTCTTATGAGCAAAATAACATTTCTGTAATTGATTTTTGTAAACCGTTTGATTTAATTTCTAAAAAAGAGAATGTTTCAAATATAACTTCTTTTGAGCAATTCTTATTTTTGTATAAGGCTCATTTAAATGGTTATGCATTTTTTGTAGTATCTCAATTAAATTCCATTAATTGGACACAAGACCACTTTATGTCTGCTAGTTCCACGATTTGTCGGAAAAGACATATTGATATAGGTGATGGTGGAGCTAAATACAACAATTACGGCGTTTTATCTGTTGCAATTTCTAATACAGTTAATTCGCTTATTGCGATTAAACAAATCGTATATGAACATAAACTATGTTCTTTAACCGAATTATATCGTATGCGTAATGATAATTTTAAAAACAACCCCGATATTTTAAATTTGTTATCTACATATAAAGATAAATTCTGTTCTGATTCAAAATTGGCCTTAGAATTAACTAATGACATAACATCTTCTCTTGCGAATAATTTAAGTAGATATCGTAATGTTTTTAATGGAAGAGTCAAATTTGGATTAAGCTCTCCAGGCTATATAACTGCAAGCATTGATGCTAGCGCTTCGTTTGATGGGAGAAAGAATGGAGAACCTTACAACGTTCATATTTCTAATGATAATGGCGTGAGTTACACGGAAATATCTAACTTTGCTAACCAATTAGATTGTTTTGAAGGCCGATTCAATGGTAACGTCCTTGATTTAATGCTATCGCCAACTATCATTAATGATTTCCGTGATAAAACGGTTTTCTTTATCAAACAAATGATTCTTGATGGCGTGTTCCAATTTCAAATCAACGTTGTTTCATCTGAAACATTAATTAAAGCAAAAAAAGATCCTAAATACATGCCTAATTTGATAGTTCGTGTTTGGGGTTTTAGTACATATTTCAATAGTTTACCTGAAGAATATAAAGATTTTATTATAGCGAGGGCACTGAGGAATGAGCATAAGAGTATCTAAAATACAACGCTTTTGCTTGCACGATGGTAATGGAATTAGAACAACCGTATTTTTGAAAGGTTGCCCTCTTGATTGCCCATGGTGCGCTAATCCTGAAAGCAAAAGTTTTAATCCTAGTTTAATGTATAAAAAAGAATGGTGTGTAAAAAATGATAAGCATTGCGTTTTAGATTCTAAATGTCCTTTAATCCATTTAAATTTTAAGCAAAAATATGCAAAACCGCCTTTATGTCGCGCGATTGATATAGTAGGGTCTGATTATTCAAATTCTCAATTGTTAGATGAACTAAAGAAAGATATTAATTTTTATGCAAATGGCGGTGGCGTTACTTTTTCTGGCGGTGAACCACTTTTACAAACAAAACCACTTATTCAGTTATTTAAGAATTTACACAAATTGAATATTAATATTACAATTGAGACATCTTTAGCTGTTTCGACGTCTCATGTCCAAACCGTTCTTCCATACATAGACAACGTCTATGTTGATCTTAAAACTCTTGATAGAAAAAAGGCTAAAAAGATCAATTTGGACCTTGATTTATATTTAAAAAATACACAACTATTATTGTCAAAAATTGATAAGAAAAAAATAATATATAGAATACCTATCGTTAAAGGATTTAATGATAGTAAAAAAGACATTAATAGTTTTGCTGGTTTTTTTAAAACCAACAAAATTAGTTTTGCAGAAATTTTTAGCGTTCATAACTTAGGCAAAGAAAAATATATTTCAATGGGCATAAAATATTCTGATTTTCCAATAGTAGATACAGAAGAATTAACAACAATTCAGACTAAAATGCAGTCTAAAATTACTGAAATAAAAATTATTAGATTATAGTTATGGAAGAAAATAAACCAATTAATTGCGATAAACAAATAAATGATTTATCTAAAAAATCTAATGTTACTAGTCAAAAATTTGATGTATGCTTACTTACTTCTTTTTATGCTAGAAACTATGGTTCTATTTTAGTGGCTTATGCTGTACATTACCTAATTTCTGAACTTGGTTATTCTATACTAATGCTACAAAAACCACTATGGTTTTGGGGCAATTCAACGAGTAGTCCGATGTATTCGCAAAACGAAGCTCAAAATTTTGCTAAAAAATATTATGTTCTATCAAAACCAGCTAAAAACATTGATGAATTAAAACTTTTAAATTCTTATTGTGATAGCTTCGTCGTCGGTTCAGATTTATTATTCGGATGGTGGTTACCGTTTTTAAGTTTTTGCCTTTTGCAGTTTGTTAATGAAAACAAAAAGAAAATTGCTTTTGCAACTAGTTTTAATGATGATAAGGCTGCCAAATATATAAAAGATAACCCAATGGTAAAACATTATTTAAATCGTTTTGATTATTTTTCTACAAGAGAATACATAAAACCTGTAATCGAGGATGCCTTGAATATGAAAGAAAAAACTGAAGAATTAATTGATCCTACTCTAGTGGTGCCTAATTCAGCATGGGAAGAATTAATAAAAGAGTCAAAATTTATTCCTCAAACCAAAAACAGATATTTGTTGGTATATATGCTTCACAATAATGAAGATAAGATAAAAGCCGCTCATTATATAGCTAGCAAGTTAAATTTGGATATTATCAATATAGATCCATTGAATAAAAATGAACAATATGCGAATGATTTTCAGTATTCTTCTACTGTCCAAGCCGAGGATTTTCTTAAGCTTATTCATGAATCAGATTTTGTTTACACAGATTCATTTCATGGTGTGTGTTTCTCATTTAAATTTAATAAAAAATTTATAGTTACAAAAGAGGATTTAGCGCATTATAGGTTTGAAATTTTCAATAAATTAGGTTTAAATTCTAGAATGTTGGCTGCGACAAAGGATATATACTTGAATGATAATATCTTGTATACAGAAACTAATTATAATGATGCATACAACAAATTGGAAAAGATGGCGAATAAATCAAAAATATGGTTAGCTAAAGCTTTAAAATAATAATTGTTATGCCTAGCAAAATTAACATTTATGTTGTCTGCCATAAAAAATGCTATGTTCCGCATAGTAATTATTTAATTTCCCTTCGTTTAAGTGGAAAAGAAGACGGATGTTTAAATGATTCTACAAGTGATAATATTTCTCATTTAAATCCATATTTCTGTGAAATGACAGGCATATATTGGACCTGGAAAAACATTCAAAGTGATTATTATGGTTTTTGGCATTACCGCAGGTATTTTTCATTTAATAAACCAATTAAGAACTTAAAATTTGTTACTCGTGATTTACTCACCAATAGTACACTTAAAGAATTTAATTTAACCGATGACAAGATCAAGGAAACAGTAGAGAAATATGATTTAATTCTTCCTTTACATGAAAATCTAAGATTTGCTTCTGGTTCATTATATAAACATTATCAACATTCACCAGGACATGATGTAAGAGATCTAGAAGATGCAATTAAGATTACCAAAGAACTACATCCTGGCTTTGAACTTTACATTCAAAAAGCAATTAAAGGGACTCATACATATTTTTTTAATATGTTTATTATGAAGCAACCATATTTTAATGAGTATTGCGAGTGGGTATTTCCAATTCTCTTTAAATTATATGAAATGCGTAAAGAAACAATTAATAAAGCGGAATGTGGCAAACGTTCAATTGGTTTTGTCGCCGAACGTTTATTTACAATATTCGTCTATTATCTAAAAGATAAATATCCTAATTTAAAGATTAAAGAATGCCAAACGGTGTTCTTCCATAATACTTATAATCCATATTT
>JAZLFA010000049.1:0-3056 GCA_045615545.1 Bacilli bacterium
AAAATTCTGGTGATGGATCAAATAATGAAATTATAAAATTGTTTACAATGCGAGGCATAATAGCCGATGACACAATTATGGATGCTAAGCATAAAACAATAGAACAAAAAAGACGAAAAAAAGCATTTCATAATACAAAATTACTTCTTAAACAATATAGAAATATATCATGGTTAATACAAAACTTTACAACAACAGTTCAAGAAGAATTGGAAACTCCGTTTGAAAGTTTTGATGATATGGTTGATCAACTTGATATTTCAATGGCGATGGGCAATAGAAGAGTTGAGAATAAACTTTCAAATCTTGACCGATGTAGGGAGATAATTAAAAAGGTAAATTCGGCTGTTTCTTTGTTAAAAGAAGTCCCTAATAATGGCGAAGCACTTTACGAAATAGTTTATTTAGCATATATTAGTCCGGAATTATTAAAAGTTGATGAAATTATAATAAGAATGGGAATGGCTCCGTCAACATATTATCGATATTTAGAAAAAGCGATTTCAATCGTTTCAATGAAACTTTGGGCAACACCAAATGGAAAAGAACTCAGTTTGTGGTTAGATATTGTAACTGCATTAGAAGAAAAAATATAAGGAGAAAGATATTTGTTTTTTAATTAAATTTATATATTGAAATTTAAAAGAGGGAACGAAATATTTTTCGTTCCCTCTATGTTGTTTATAGTGTCTTGTATTCTAAATTAAAAGACAAATTTATATAATATAGAGATGGTAAAACACAAATAAAATAAAGGAGGTTTGTTTGGCTTAAAATTTTTTATATAGTGAATTCAAAATTGCTTGAAATTCTTGGTTGGAAATATATTTGTCAATAATACCTTTAAGGTTTGAATCATTTTGATACGCTGATAGAATTTCAATTTCATTCGGGGTTAAGCTTGGTTCGTTATATCCGAGTAGTTCGGTTATTGTTATTCCGAAAATTTCACATATTTTAGGGAATAAGTCGACATCGGGTATACAAACTTTTTTTCTCCATCGATTAACAGAAGTATCGGTTACGCCTAACATTTTTGCGAAACCTTGATTTGTATATTCTTTGTGCGTGTTAAGTAATGTATCGATTTTTGAACAAATTGCATTTTTAATATCACTTAATTCTGAATTCATTTTATTGCCTCACATAATAAGTATAAATATTTTTATATAATATGTCAATATTATCAACTATTATAGTTGGAATTTTTGAAAATTTTTCAAAAAATAGTTGACAAATAAGGGGTTTATCAACTATAATAGTTGGCATAAGGCAACTATTATAGTTGAGTAATTAAAATTTTAAGTCAGTCTAACAATCCGTAAGGGGTGAAAGATGGACGACTTAACATCGAAAAAAGATAATGCTAATGAAATTGTTTACGAATTAAAGGGATGCTCTGTTTATGTCGTCCGTGAGTTTGAATCGAACGACAAGACAATATTAGAACAACTTATTAACTTGCTCGTAGATATTATGGAAAAGGATAATGGCGAAAAGACCAGCTATGAAAAGTCAAGCGAAAAAAGATAGAAATTAAAAAAATATTTTTAGGTAAATTTTTAGCAAGACAAAAAGTCCGTTGATTCAACGGACGGGACATTACAAATAACGATTAGGCTTTGGGGATGTATGGTTTGTTTGTTTTAAGAACAGCCCACACAATATTGCAAAGTTTTCTTGAAACAGCAGTAATAGCAAGTTTATGAGATTTACCTCTTGCAATAAGATTTGAATAATAATTTGAGAGGACAGGATCGTATTGAGAAGCGACAAAAGAAGCAGTCCATAAGGCTCTACGCAGATAAGGTGAACCTCGTTTAGATATTTTGTTTTTAGTACCCGTAAAGTCACCAGATTGTTTTACGGAGGCATCTAAGCCCGCATAAGCAACAAGTTTGGGCGCGGATTCAAAACGGTTAATATCGCCGATTTCACCGACTATTACACTGCCGAGAGTAGAACTAATACCTGTAATGGTAGTAATAATAGCATAGTCGGAAGATTGTAAAAGTTTGTCAAGTTCGGCATCAATTTGTTCAACTTGTTTTTGAGTAAAATCAATTTGCTCTATGAGTTGTTTAATTTGGAAAGAGAAAGAATCGAGAGCAAAAGAAATACCGATAGAATTAGCGGCAGCATTTTTAATATCTTGTGCTTTAGATTTACCTAAACGCCCTTGACTGACTTTAGAGATAAAGTTGGAGAGTTTAGTTAAAGAGATATCTTCAAACTCTTCTGGAGTAGAAAATTTAAGTAAAAGTTGTTTGCTTGTAATACCGAAAATGTTAGAGAAAAGCTTGTCATATTCAGGAAAGACTTGGTCTAAAAGACAAATAACTTTACGTTTTAAGTCACTGCATAAATCAATCATAGTAAAACGGAAGCGAGAAAGATTTTTTAAGGCAATAGTCTTTTCGTCAGGGACAATACATTCAGAGTATTTACCGAAACGAAGAAGGTCAGCAATATTGATACAGTCAATAATATCGGTTTTGGTTTTACGGATAGAGATGTCACGGAAAGCGTCAGTTTGAATAGGATTAAAGACTTTAACGCTAAAACCCAAATCGGTCAAATAGAAGTAAATGGCGAACCAATAATGACCAGTAGCTTCCATAGCAATTAAAGAGTTTTCGATATTAACTTCAACTTTGGTTAAAAAGGCAAGAAGTTTTTGGAAACCGGGTTCAGAGTTAGAGAAGTTAAGAGTTTTAGAGATGGGATTACCAGTTTCATCAATAATGCCGACTTGATGATTCTTTTTAGCGATGTCGATACCAACGTAGAACATAAAGATACCTACCTAAAATTTTAGTTACAGATAAAGATCCAATTTGCTTTACGTAAGTACAACCTCGTGAGAGATGCAGTAACAAAGTACTATCCAGCTCATTCGCACAAACACGTAAAGAAAGAGGCGTAACCCTTTGCTTGAAGAACAAAAGTCTTATGGAGGTGAACTACGAGCCTCTATCTGTACCAAACACATTATACCATAACGAAAGTTATTTGTATAAAGGTTTTGCTTAGTCCCTTGCAAAAAAACTAAGTAA
>JAZLFA010000050.1:0-10889 GCA_045615545.1 Bacilli bacterium
GACGGATCCGCTTTACGTTCATATGACGAGAACGGTTTCCTCCATTCTGACGGAGTTCAGAGAGGGACACTATCAGATGGCGATCGTACTCGACGAATTCGGCGGCACGTACGGCATCCTGACCGCGGAGGATCTCGTCGAAGAGATCGTCGGAGACATTTTCGACGAGACGGATGAGATCGAAAGCGAAGTCGTCAGGAGAGGCGATCTGCTCGAGGTCGACGGTATGATGAATATCGACGATTTCTTTGAATTAATTGATTATAAAGAAGAGTTTGAAACTGATTATTCTACTGTTGGAGGATTCTGCCAAGAATTCGTTGATGGATTTGCTAAAAAAGGTGATAAATTTAAATTCTCTCATTATATGATTGAAGTTATTGAAGCAAAAAAATACACGGTTGAAAAAATCCGTGTAACTGATATAAAACATAAAAAAAGAGCTTAGCTCTTCTTCCTCTTAGCATCTATTCTTTTTAAAGAAGTTTGATATTTTGCATATATTACATCTGCAACTTGTTCAACAGTGCTTTCTTCGCTTTCAATATAATATGAGAATTTAGGAAGTTTTTTTTCGGAGAATACTTCGCGATCACTAGCAATTCTTTTTAAGGAGTTTTCTTTGCCGTCACCTCTTAATAACATTCTTTCATATCTTGTTGCTTCATTACTTAATAAAAAGAATGTGACGATATTGTGTTTCTTATATCTTTTATAACTTTTAACTCCATTAGGCTCAGTTAAGATAACCTTGTTATCTCCCACTTGATCTTTTGTGCTGCCATAGAAGTTACCGTTATAAACGGTATATTCCACAAATTTATTATCTTTGACCATTTCTTCAAACTCATCAACGCTAACAAAAAAATAATCTTTTCCATTTACTTCCCCTTTTCTCATTGGGCGAGTAGTGGTAGTGATTACCTTAACAATTCCATATTTTGCCGCTAAAACTTTAGCAACTTCTGTTTTTCCGCTTGCGCTTGCACCTGATAGAACTATCATGTTAACAATTATATAACTTTTCTTTTTCTTTTTCATTAAATGATATTTTCATTGAAAAATTATCTCATTAGTGAGATATTTTTATTGTATAAAAGGAGAATTTTATGGGTGATATTTTTTACACAAAAGAAGTAACCGATCAATGTGTAGTCCGTAAAGGATGTGACCATGGACCTGCTCCAATACCTGAAGAAGGTAAATGGGTTGGGGTTAAAGAAATTAAAGATATTTCTGGTTTATCCCACGGTATTGGTTGGTGTGCCCCTCAACAAGGATGCTGTAAATTAACTCTTAATGTCAAAAATGGCATTATCGAAGAAGCGTTAGTTGAAACACTTGGTTGTAGTGGTATGACACACAGTGCTGCTATGGCAGCAGAAATCCTTCAAGGCAAAACCTTATTAGAAGGATTAAATACAGACTTAGTCTGTGACGCAATTAACGTTGCAATGAGAGAAATTTTCAAACAATTAGCGTATGGTCGTAGCCAAACCGCTTTCTCTGAAAATGGTTTACCAGTTGGTTCAACATTAGAAGACCTTGGTGGTGTTTTAAGAAGCCAAATCGGTACAATGTTCGCAACTAAAGAAAAAGGCGTTAGATATCTTGAAATGACTGATGGTTATGTTCTTGGTATTGGTCTTGATAAAAATAACGAAGTTATTGGTTATAAGTTCGTTAACTTAGGAAAAATGATGAAAGCTATCCGCGGTGGAACTGATCCAAAAGAAGCTTATGAAAAGGCTGTTGGAACATATGGTAGATTCGCTGACGCTGTTAAAGTCATTGATCCAAGAAAGGAGTAAGGTATGTCATACTTAAATATTGAAAACTATGAAAGACGTCAAAAAGGCGTTGAAGCATGTCTTGCTGCTAATGGATTTAAAAGCTTAGAAGAATGCAAAGAATTCTGTGCATCCTTCGGAGTTGATCCATATAAGATTGTTGAAGAAACTCAACCAATCTGTTTCGAAGATGCTAAATGGGCATATGTTCTTGGTGTCGCTATTGCTTTAAAACGTAAAGTTGGTACAGCTGAAGATGCTGCTAAAGCAATCGGTGAAGGCTTACAAGCATTCTGTGTTCCTGGTTCTGTTGCTGCTAACCGTGAAGTTGGTTTAGGACACGGTAATTTAGGCGGAATGTTACTTAATGATAGTGTTACTTGCTTTGCTTTCTTGGCAGGTCACGAAAGTTTCGCTGCTGCTGAAGGTGCAATTAAAATTGCACTTAACGCAAACAAAGCACGTAAAGTTCCTCTAAAAGTTATTCTTAACGGCTTAGGTAAAGATGCTGCTTACATCATCTCAAGAATCAATGGATTCACCTATGTTCAAACTGAATATGATTATTATTCAGAAACAGTTAAGATTGTTAAAGAAATCAAATTCTCTGATGGTCCTAGAAGCGTCATTCGCTGCTACGGTACAAATGATGTCGGCGAAGGTGTTGCTATTATGAAGATGGAAAAGGTTGGTGTTTCTATTACTGGTAACTCAACTAACCCAACTAGATTCCAACATCCAACAGCTGGTATTTATCACAAATGGTGTTATGAACACAACGTTCCATATTTCTCAGTTGCTAGTGGTGGTGGTACAGGACGTACTCTTCACCCAGATAACATGGCTGCAGGTCCTGCAAGCTATGGTATGACTGATACTATGGGTAGAATGCATGGTGATGCTCAATTTGCCGGTTCTTCCTCAGTCCCAGCTCACGTTGAAATGATGGGCTTTATCGGAATGGGTAACAATCCAATGGTTGGTGCTACTGTTGCATGTGCTGTTGCTACATACGAAGCTTTAAAGAAATAATTTGTTCACAAATTATAATTTAATAAAATTAATGGGGATTCATTAATTATGGGTCCCCTTTTATGTTACTTTGAAAGTGCACACATCATATCAAAGATAACAAAAATGATGTGCGCCTCAATGAAAATTCTTATATTGTTTTTTTCATTTGAATTATAATAGAAAAGAATAGAGGTAAATTTATGAAGTTAAAATGTCCTGTTTGTGGTTGCACTGAAATTGAAAAATATACAGATTCGTTAATTGATGCTTCGTCATATGAAGATGTTTATATTCAAGATCGTGCTGATTACTATGTTTGTCCAAAATGTGGCCATGTTGAATTGGTTTTGAAAGACAATTTCTTGAAGAAATTTAATAAGGAATTAGCAGAAATTAAAGCTGCAGAAAAAAAGCGTTTGAATGAAATTAAAAAAAATAAAGACGAAATTGCTAAAATTCAAAAATCTATTGCTAGTGATGTAAAAGCATTAGAATTATACAAGGAAAAATTACGATCACTTAAGGAAAAGATAGACGATGTTGATATAACAATTCGTCAACAAAATGATTTAAAAGAAGAATATAAAAAAATTTCACATGAATGCGATAAAATTCACAATAGATTAGTAAAACCACTTAATAGGATTGATGATTTAAAAAGAAAATTAAAAGCCATTGAGAAATAATATTAATTCAATAATAAATTTAAAACCAAATTCTGGATATTTTATTCGCAAATCACACTACATACGGCAGAATAATCTTTATAAGAAATGAACAACACCAAATAAATGTAGGCAAAGAGAATAGTGAAAGTTGCAAAAGTATTTTAATGTATTTATCAAATGTTAAAATGATGTGTTCAGTGGTGGTGGTACAGGACGTACTCTTCACCCAGATAACATGGCTGCAGGTCCTGCAAGCTATGGTATGACTGATACTATGGGTAGAATGCATGGTGATGCTCAATTCGCCAGTTCTTCCTCAGTCCCAGCTCACGTTGAAATGATGGGCTTTATCGGAATGGGTAACAATCCAATGGTTGGTGCTACTGTTGCATGTGCTGTTGCAGCATATGAAGCTTTAAAGAAATAATTTTTAAATATTTTAAACTAAAAAATTAAATTGGGACCTTATTAATAAGGTCTCTTTTTATTGCGCGTTAAAAATTATAATTTAAGAATTATATCATTTTTTAATAGTGTTTATCTCGAGATACTTACCTTTGAGAAATAATAAAAAATAATAAAAATAATTGCTTTGCAAATAAATGCATTTAGTTTATGAGCGGTAAAGTGCTAACAAATTATGAATATCAGTATATTCTTTTCAAATAAAATAATGTAATTATGCTATCATATATATCGTGAGGTATTAATATGTCAAAATATAAAGAGGTTAAAATTGTCGATAATTTTTATCAAAATAGTCTATTTTTTCCAATGCCAACTGTTGCTATTTCTACACTGGCTGAAGATGGAAGCACTACTATTGGTGCATACTCGTTGGTTTTCCCCTATTACATTGCGGGGAAAGATTACTATGCAATGATTCTTGAATGTCGTAATTCATCTAATACGGCACAAAACATATTAAGAACTGGTAAGTGCGCCCTTAATTTTATTAAGGATGATAAGAAAGCTTTTAAAGAACTTGTTAGGCTTGGATTTCCGGGGAAAACTCCTCAAGAAAAAATGAAAAGTTGTTCTTTTAGACTTATTCCATCAACTTTAGAAGGTGAGCGCCCAATGATACTTGAAGATGCCTATCAGGTTATTGAATGTACTTGGGATGAAACACTTGAAGATGGATATAAAGCGAAAGAACATATTGGTGAATTGGAAGGAGTAGAACCTCCATATAATAACTTCAATGGTATTACATCAAAATTTGGATGCCATTTTATCTTAAAAATGGATAAGATTTTAATGATTGATAAATACGCAGACAATCTTAAAAATGGTTTAAAAAGGACATCCTTTCCAAAAGTTCCAGTAGATTATGGCTACCATGATTCTAAAAATTTCTGGTACATGAGATTTGGTAAATTGTTACCTCAATCGGAGGCAATTGCAATAAGCAATAAAGGTACAGTAGAATCAGTAATGTATTGCGCTGAAAGACTTGATACAAAAGTAAAATTTACAAAAGAAGCTTGTGAACTTTATACAGCAATTCCTCGTCCTTTTATGAAAGCTGCCCTTCTTCAAATTGCTGAAATAGCGGAAGCAAATGGAATTGACATAATTGATAAAGAAGCAGCATTAAAAATTGCCCAAATAAAAAAACAGTCAAAAAAAATAAAATAACACAGAAATTCAGTAATTATAATGTATTAGAGTATAAAATATGAAAAATGTTGAAAAATATTTTGCGCGTACGAAAACAATATTCCACATTTCTCAGTCGCAAGTGGTGGTGGTACTGGACGTACACTTCACCCAGATAATATGGCCGCTGGTCCAATAAGCTATGGTATGACTGATACTATGGGTAGATTGCATGGTGATGTTCAATTTGCAAGTTCTTCCTCTGTTCCAGCTCACGTTGAAATGATGGGCTTTATCGGAATGGGAAATAACCCAATGGTTGGTGCTACTGTTGCATGTGCTGTTGCAGCATACGAAGCACTTAAGAAATAATTTATTATAAATTATAATAAAATAAATTTTATTGGGATTCATTTAATGGATCTCCTTAATTTAGATTATTTAGAGCGTTATCAAAAACGCTCTTTTTATATTGATACAATATAATTAATAAAAATTCTTATGAAAAATTACTTGATAGAGATATAATTAAACACGAGGTGTTTTTTATGAAAGACAAATTAATATTATCAATATCTTTATTAGTCGTAATTGGCTTAGCTATATGTGGAATAGTATTTACTAATCCTTTAAGCACAAATCAATTCGAAACACTTAAAATATTGGGTATTATTTGTGGCGCTAGTGCACTTTATTGTTTTATAGCTGGTGAATTAAGTAGAAATAATAGTCAAATGGATAAACTTTGGTCATTACTTCCTATTGCATATGTTTGGGTTATCGCAGGCATGGGTGGAATGAAAGTTAGACTTGTTATAATTGCGATTCTTGTGACTCTTTGGGGTATTAGATTAACTTATAATTTTGCTAAAAAAGGTGCATACTCTATTAAATTTTGGACTGGTGAAGAAGATTATCGTTGGATATATCTTAGACAACAAAAGGTTTTGAATAATAAGTTTGTATGGTGCTTATTTGATTTATTCTTCATTAGTTGTTTTCAAAATGCTGTAGTGTTAGGAATTACTCTTCCTGCTCTTGCAATTATGGAATCAAACGCTCCTTTTGGCGCAATGGATATTATTGCTACAATATTAATGGTGGGTTTCTTACTTTTAGAAGTAATTTCCGATTACCAACAAAATAAATTTCAAGTTAAAAAATATGAATATTTAAACTCAGGAAAAAAATTAGAAGAACTTCCCGAACCATATAATCGTGGATTTTTAGTTAAAGGTTTATGGTCTATTATGAGACATCCTAATTATTTAGGTGAACAAGGATTTTGGGTTGCATTATATTTATTTACAATTGGCGCTTGTATAACTCAATATGGAATTTTTAATTGGTCTATTGTAGGAGTGGCGCTTTTACTATTGGTATTTATTGGCAGTTCAAGAATGTCTGAATCAATGTGTAATAAAAAATATCCTGAATATCAAAATTATCAAAAACGAGTATTTAAATATCTGCCAATAAGAAAATATTAAGGTTTTGCAATATATTTTAAAAACTATCTTATTTTCGCGTTAACTTTACTCTTGAGATAAGAAACAAATTCATCCATATTCTCTCCAGTTTTAGCACTTAGAGAGAATATTTTTAATTTAGAATTTAGTTTCTTGCAATTTTCATTTAGTCTTTCAAAAGAAAAATCAAACAGTGATATGGTGTCAATTTTTGTTACCACTAAAGCATCTGTTACGGTGAACATAAGTGGATATTTAATTGCCTTATCTTCTCCTTCTGGAACTGAAAGAATCATCATAGGAAAATCGGCTCCTATATCAAATTCAGCAGGACACACTAAGTTACCAACATTTTCAACAATAACTATGTCTAAGTCATCTAGTGGTAGTTTATATAATGCTTCCATTACCATAGAAGCTTCTAAGTGGCATCCTCCTCCAGTACGTAATTGAACAGTAGGGATATTTAATTTAATAAGTTTTTCACTATCATAAGTAGATTCTATATCAGCTTCGATAACACCGATGCGATATTCTTGACGAATCATTTCTATTATTTTAATAATAAATGTTGTTTTTCCGCTTCCAGGAGAAGACATAATATTCCAAAGGAATATATTGTGTTCTTTTGTGTATTCTCTAACTTTACTTGCGGTGTTGTTATTTTCTTGTAGAATACAAGTTTTTAAATCAATAAATTTAACTTCTTCCATATTATTCTATTTCTATACCCCTTATTTTTAATTCTCTCCCAGTAATTAATTCTCCAGTATCACATCCACATTTTGGACATTTATTCTTATATAAGTTAACTGGATCGAGCAGATAAATATGACCACATCCATCACATTTTAAAGTCGCTTCTTTTTCTTCAATTACTATTTTAGAAGATTCAGCAATACTTCCTTTTGTAACAAAGTTCCAATATCTTTGAACGATTTCAGGTACAAAATCTCTTAATTTTCCCATTTCTAAAACAACTAACGATACTTTTTTGGCGTTATTTTTCTCCGCTGCATCAATAACTTGTTTAAATAAAGATTTTACTAAAGGCAATTCGTGCATAATTAGATTTTACTATAAACATAATGAATTTATAAAGAATTGTATTTTAGTTTTTAGGGTTATATTACGTGACCAAAAATGGTATACTTTTTAATGTTGGTATGTATTATGAAGAAAAATGATTACGCACAAAGAAAAACAGTTATAGCGATATGTAAAAAATTAGATACGCTTTCTTTTGGATTTCCAAGAAGTTGGCTTAAAAACGATTATGGTCTCATTAAAAGGATTTTTGATGAGAGAAGTGGACAAACTTTTATTAAACTTATGCCTGGCTTTCAATCAGCGAAAGACTTTGCTTTAGTGAATAACATGAGTGAAGAAAAAGCAATCGAAGAGCTTGAATACGCCGCTAATAAATCATTAATTTTTAGAAAATGGCATGATAGAGAGAAAAAGGATTTTCGTTTATATGCTCCATATCCATTTGTCGCTGGTTTATTAGAGTTCCAAGTTCAACATAGTGACAATATGATGTGGTTATTGCATGTTTCAATGTATATGTTAACATCAAAATTTGGAAAGAGAATGAGTCAAACGATGCCTTTCTATCGTACGCTTCCAAGACATCCTGAGGAAGTTGAAGGTGGTAAGGTTGCCTCATATGACAATATAAAAGAAATTATTGATAGACACACAAGATTTTCTGTAGCACCTTGTATTTGTCGTATAATGTATCGTTTAAAACCTAATAATAAATGTGATCATCCAATAGAAACTTGTATTGAAACAGATGATTTTGCTGATTTCTTTAATGAAACAGGTATTGGTAGACCAATTACTAAAGAAGAAGCATGGAAAATCATTATGGATGGTGAAAAGGATGGTAGAGTTGTAAACGTTACTAATTCTAAAGATGGAGAAAATATCTGTTCATGCTGTGCGTGTGGATGTGGAATGCTTTATCTTAAAACACATTACCGTGGTCCAAGTGGAAAATTATGGAGTAATTATCACGCAGTTTGGCATGAAGAAAAATGTGTTCACTGCGGAAAGTGCTATGATTCATGTGGATTTAAATATTTAAAATATAATAAGAAAACAAAGAAAATTGAAATTGACACTTCAATGTGTTTAGGCTGTGGAATTTGTACCAGTAAATGTAAAACTGGAGCCTTAAGATTGGTCAAGAAACCAGAAGATCAATTATATGAACCACCTCAAACATATGATGATGCTATAGAGATTTGGACTAAAAATACTAAAAAATAATCTGTATCATGAAAGTAGAGAAGTGGATTAGTAAAAACATTGATACTCATAATTTTGAGCATAAAAATGTTTTTATTACCGGTGGAAATTCCGGAATAGGGTTAGAACTTGCGAAACATTGTGTACGACTTAACGCTAATGTTTTCATTTTATGTAGGAATGAAGAGAAAGCACTTAACGCAATTGACGAAATTAAAAAAGAGAAAGCAGATGCTAATGTTTCTTTTATTAAATTAGATTTAGCAGATCTTTCTTCTATAGAAAAAGCATCACAAGAGATTAAGAAATATGATGTTGATTTCTTTGTTAATAATGCAGGAGTTTTTAGACTACCATATTCCAAAACAAAAGATGGCTTTGAAATAGTGATGGGAACTAATTATTTAGGAACTTTATATTTAACCTATATTTTAATGCCTTATTTTGTTAAATTAACTCATCCAGTTCATATTAATTTTGTTTCATCAATTACTAGCAAACTTTCAAAAATTCACTATAATGATTTCTTCATGGAGAAGAGATATGTCCCTATGAAAATTTATGAGAGAAGTAAAATCGCAATTAATAATTTATATAAATTTCTTTGTGAAAAATATAATGATTCAAACATCATTTTTTCTTTATCACATCCAGGAGGAACTTATTCTCCATTAATTAAAAAAGCTTATAGAGTAAAAGCGTTTCAAGCAGTGGCAAAATGTTTTATGAAGATCGTAATGCATTCTCCTAAGAAAGCATGTTTGCCTATGTTATATGCATTAAATTATGATTCTAATATTGTTGTGGGACCAAGGGGACTTTTTCAGTTATCTGGCTATCCAAGAAAAACAAAATTACCTTATGATAAGAATTATAAAAAATGTGTAGAAATGGGAATGGATTATATTAATTCTAGAAAGGAAAAAGTAGCATGAAATATGTAGTAATTACTGGTGCCAGTGGTGGAATTGGAAAGGCGACAGCTATTAAGTTGCTTGCGAAAGATTATTTTGTTATTGGACTAGATATTAAAGAAAATGACATATCAAATCCTAATTATTTTCATATTTGTTGCGATTTAACAAAAAAAGAATGTATAGATAAAGTCGTTGCTGAAATAACAAAAATTACTGATCATTTATATGCGATATTTAATCTAGCAGGTATATTTATGTTACAAACATTAGTGGAAGGGAATTCTGATGATTTACGAAAAATAATTGATGTTAACTTTTTTGCAGTATATCTAATCAATAAAGCACTTTATCCTTTCTTAAATAAAGAGTCTCGTATAATAGTTTTTACTAGTGAAGTGGCCAGATATTCTCCTCAACCATTTAACGGGTACTACGCATTAAGTAAAATCATCGTTGATAAGTATGCAGATGTATTAAGAAGAGAGTTAAACTATGTTGGAATTAAAGTTTGTAAAGTTCAATCAGGCGCTATTAAAACAAATTTATTAAATGGGGTTAATAAGCAATATGAGAATACTCTTAAAAATACAACAATTCATAAAAAGCCACTTATTAAACTTAAAAAATTAATGGATGATGAAATTACTAAACAGATAGATCCTGAGTTAGTAGCTAATAAATTAGTTAAAATTAGTTTTGCTAAACATCTAAAATTAAACTACAAATTTAAAAATTCACTAAAATTAAGATTCTTAAATATTTTGCCTGAAAGGTTACAAGATTTCATTTATTTAAAAGCCATTAGATAGTATGTAATCTCTTTTCGGTTTGTCGCTTTTTATATTTCTTTTCCAAGGTAGGATTCAATACATCTTTAACTTAGTTCATCCTGGTAGCACATATACTCCTTTGAAAAATAAAGGCTATCAGAATTCTTTTATACAAAAAGCTGGTATAATTTTTATGAAGATATTCTTTCATTCTCCAAGCAAAGCGGCATTATGTAGCATATTTTCTATGAGTGAAAAAATATAAACATTTAGGAGCACATGGGGGATAAAAATTGTATAATAAGTCTGAGCCAAAAGGTTCAGATTTTTTTAAGAGAGTGATTAGTTTCTGGTTTGGCGACCTCGACTAGTCATTCTCTTAAAAGAAGAGGTCGCCACATAT
>JAZLFA010000051.1:0-6614 GCA_045615545.1 Bacilli bacterium
AAAGGAAAAAATTATGAACAAAAACATTATTAAAACATTAGGATTTGTATTTGCAGCAGCTTTATTAACTGGTTGTGGTAATAATCCACACACTCATTCTTGGTCTGATGAATGGACTTGTAATAATATTGAACATTGGCATGCTTGTTCCGGATGTGTTGAAACTAAAGATAAAGCTTCTCATACCGATTCGAACAATGATGGCATATGCGATGTCTGTAACCATTATTATCATGATCCTATAAAACCAACTACTCTAGAAATTACCAAACAACCACAAAATGTAACAATTAATTATGGTGATAGCATTTCTATGAAAGTTGAGGTAAATAATCCCGAATTAGTGAAATCTTATCAATGGTATAATGGCTTATTTGAAAATGGAATATTAACAGATTCTATAGCACTTGTTGGTAGTAAAGCAAAAACTGATACATATGATTTAAATACTTATTTACATTATTACCCAGACGCAAATCATGGTTTTCAATGCATAATTACAGATATAAACGGTAATGAAATTGAATCTGATTGGGCACAAGTATTTGTTAATCCTGATATAGATGATTTTCCATTTATTGTCGTAGGAGATTATCTTCTAAAACCAGGAAAAACATTTGATTTAGCTAATACTTCATACGGAACTGGAACAATTACAGTTAATGAAGATTGCACTCACTTTATCTTTGATAATGTCATGATGTCAAATCAATTTTTTGACTCAAATTTTGGAGGTATAGGTTTTAGATATCTTGATTATGGACCTGATTATAAAGATGTGACTTTTGAATTTAATGGTATCAATGTTTTCCAAAACCATTATTGGGATGATGATTACGTTGATGGTGGAGCGATATTTCAATATCAAGTGCTTGGATTACCTCGCCAAGAATTAGGGCCAACCGCCACATTTACCGGAACTGGCTCTTTATCATTCTACGGAGGAAGTTATGGTATTTACTTAGAACATGCAAGTATGATTCAAGATATTGATATGAGTTTTTACGGTCAACCAAGTAGACGTACAAACGGTATTAAATGCGATTATTATACTTTAGAAAAAGGTAGATTATTTAGAGGCTCTTTATCTGGTAGGGCTCTTGATATATTTGACGCTACTTTAAAAGAAGGATCAAAATTATATCTAAATTTAGATACCGCCTATAGTGGGATGATGGGTTCTACTTCAGGTATTAGTGCTTCTAGCGATGTCAAAATAAATAATGCAGATGTAAAAATTAATACACTATTTAATTTTAAAAAGGAAATTGAAGATGAAATTCGTGTAATATCTGATGGTATTATGTCTTATGATGGCGAAGTTATAATTAATAATTCAAATATAGAAATATCCGCCCTTCAATTTAATGATGATTTTGATTTTGATGAAGGTGTTACTTCCGCTACTGCAGTAGTTGGAATAGGCGCTGATTTTGTAGAAATGAATAATTCTTATCTAAAAGTTGAAATAAATGGAAACGCTATTGCGGAAGCCCGTGCTATAAATTCCCATGGATTTTCAGCTACTAACTCTAAATTAAATCTTGATGTTGCGGGAAGAACGGCTGGAGGAATTGAATGTTATGGTACAGTTGCAACAGATTTAGCTCCTGTATCTTTTGATAACACTGATGTGAATATCAATTTACATAATTATTTATTAGATACTTCCGATGATGTAGAAATATTACCATGGGATAATTCGGCTATTTATGGTTTTTCATTTGATTTTAAGTCATCAAATCAAAACACAATTACAATTAATACAAATGGCGTTCCTACAATTTGTTTAAGAACACGAATTGAAGAAAAAGGAAAACATATTAATCCCCACGACGACTATAATGATAGCTATTTAAAATTTAATAATGTTACTTATTATTCTACAAAAACGATTAATTATAATGAAAAATCTTATACAACTTCATACGGGTATAATTTTGTTTACGAAACTTTATATGAAAAGTTAGGTTCAAATAACTATAAATATATTGATAATTTAGTGATAACATATGTAGAAAAATAAAGTTATATGGTTAATATATGAATGAAGAAGTAATTATAAGATCACCTACATTTTCCAAAACAAGGGTTCTTAATAGAAATGTCTTAAAATACGTAATTATTGTATTAATGCTTTTTGACCATTTGGTCCAAGCCATACCATTAACGAACACCAATCCTTTTTATATTGTTGCAAGAACACTAGCTAGACTTACTGGCCCAATTATGTTCTATTTTCTAGCGGAAGGATTTAGTTATACTAAGAATGTTAAAAAATATCTCTTTAGATTAGGAATCTTTGCTTTAATATCTCATATACCATTTGTGTTCTTTGAAACACGTCAATGGTCTCCTCTTTGGGTTTATGAAGGGAATATTCAAGTTTCCGCGGCAACTTATTTTTATTTGCCTGGAGTAGATAAAACTTTAGCAATATTTAATACTTCTGTTATTTTCACTTTATTCTTAGGTTTATTAACTTTAATAATTTGGGAAAAGTCAAAATTACATATTTCTCTAAAAGTAATTTTTACAGTTTTAATATTGGGCATATCTTTTATAGGTGATTGGAACTATCTTGGCATTTTAATGGTGTTAATTTTCTATTATTTAAAGAAAAAACCTGTTTGGATGTGGCTTGCTTACATTGGAGTGTGTTTACTTTATTATTTTGGTTTATTTCCAATCCATGGTTTATGGCCTCTTGAAATAATTCCTGTTGTTAAAGTTACAAATTTATGGAGACTAGGAGCATTATTAGTAATTCCCGTTATGATTTTCTTATATAACGGAAAATCTGGTAAAAAATCTAATTTCAATAAATGGTTCTTTTATATTTTCTATCCGACCCATCTAATTTTATTAGGCGTTATATTTGCATACTTAATTCATTAGTTATTTTCAATTATTGAATATAACATATCTGAAAATTAAGGAGTGTGAGCCAAATGGAAAAATACAGTCTAATTGAGAAATTTATCGAAAATACACTAGCATATCCTAATGATATTGCGATTATTGATATAGCGACAAATAAGAAAATGTCGTATCGTGAAGTAGATATTTCTTCAGCAAAAATATATAGATACTTAGTAGATCACAAAATAGGCAAGGAAGATGTTGTTATGATTTGTCTTCCTCGTGGAGAAAAACCATTTATTGCGATTGTTGGTGTTTGGAAAGCAGGGGCTGCTTATGTTATGCTCGAGACAGATTATCCAGCTGAAAAACGTGAATTCATTAAGCAAGACACAAAATGTAAATTAGTGATTGACGAAAATACTTTTAAAGAAATGATGGAATGCGAACCGTTGACTGGTTATAACGAATCTGATCCGCACGATTTATCATATATTGTTTATACATCCGGAACTACTGGGAATCCAAAAGGCGTCATGCATGAATATGGTTCCCAAATGTTGACTGTTGAATCATGGAAATATGATGGTAAACCATTTTTAAGTAATAAAGATAATTTTGCATATGTATCATCTTTAAATTTTGTGGCAAGTATTATGACTTTTCACTCAGTAGTTGATGCTGGGGCTACTATTATTATCTTCCCATCTGACATTACGCATAATATTAGTAAATTAGTATCAACAATGCATGAACATAATATTACAGCTGGAATTTTTACAGCATCTCTTTTGCATTTAATTCCTGAATTGCCAGATAGTGTTAAAACTATTGTTACTGGAGCAGAACCAGTTAAGAATCTTTATTATGAGGATAGGAATCTATTTAACTGTTATGGTCAATCAGAATCTAGTTTTTGGGTGCTTGTAGAAAAAATCACTAAAAGTTATGAATTGAGTCCTGTAGGTAGACCTAGTGTTAATGATACAGATGTTTGCTTGCTAGATGAGGAAGGCAATTTGGTTAAAGATGGTGAGATTGGAGAAATATGTTATAAACATCCCTATTTTAGAGGCTATTTGAATTTGCCAGAAAAAAATGCAAATGTCTTTAGAAATGGTTATGTTAGAAGCGGGGATCTTGGAAAGATTATGCCAGATGGTAAATATCTCGTTATTGGTAGAAGCGATGATATGGTAAAAATAAACGGCAATAGAGTGGAACCTGCCGAAATTGAATCTGCTGTTAAACAGGTTCTTGGAACTAAATGGGTTGGTGTTAGAATTTTTTATAAAAATAATAAATTTTATGTCTGTGCTTATTATATAGGCGAACCAGTTTTATCAATTGAAGAAGCAAAAACAATTCTTAGCAAAAAGCTTGTTTCATACATGCAACCTTATTTTTATATAAAAATTGATAAAGTACCTTTAAGTCCAAATGGTAAGTTTAAAAGGAATGATTTGCCTGAACCAAATTTTACTGAATACATAAAGGATTATGTTGCGCCATCAAACGAACTTGAAGAGAAGATATGTAGTGCAATGGCTTCAGTTCTTAATCTTGAACGTGTTGGAGCAACAGATGACTTTTATGAAATTGGTGGTGATTCATTAAATACCATAATGGTTATTACTGAATTGAATTTAGACAAACTCTCTGTAAGTACTTTTTATAAAGGTAAGACTCCTCAGAAAATCGCTAAATTATATGAAGAAATAGATTTAAATGATTTGATTGATATAGAAGAGCAAAATAAAAAAATGCTTTTACAAGATCAACCTTTATCGGTTACTCAGAGTCTTATTATACAAATTCAACAAATATTGCCAAATTCTAAGTTATATAATTTACCAATACTTCTTAATTTTAAGAAAGATGTAGATATTAATCGTCTTAAAAAAGCTGTTGAAACCGTGCTTAAAACTCATCCTGTTTTTTCATGCACTTATGCGACTGGTGATAATGGAACTTTTGTTCATAAATATAGTGCTAATAAAAAGTTCGATATTAGAATTGAAACTGTAACAGAACAGGAATTTAAAAATATCAAAGAAATCCTTGTCCAGTCATTTAATCTTTTTAATGAGGCGCTTTATAGAATCCGACTTTTTAAGACTGAAAATGGAGGATATCTTTTCTTTGATTTTCATCATAGTATCGCTGATGGAACTTCAATACGATTATTCTTAGATGATATTAGCAAGGCATATGAAGGACTTTCCTTAGAAAATGATTACTATTTTGTTGCACTTGATACGCGCAGTAAACAATCAAATTCAACTTTATATATGGAAGCAAATGAATATTATAAGAAAGTTTTAAGTGGTTGCGATTGGACTAGATATTTTGCTTTTGATAATGATGTAAACGAAAATAAATATGGTGTGGCTACTATTGATGTTCCTATTAAAAATTGTGCCTATCAAGAAATTTACAAGAAATATGGTGTAGGGAAGAATGCTTTTTTCATTACAGTAGCCGCCATAGCATTATCTATAGCTTCTAGGAAAAATGATATCTTAATTTGTTGGACATATAATGGAAGAAACACTTTGGTTGAGAAACGTACAATTGGAGCGATGATACAAGTATTTTTTGTTGGTATTAGATTTGATAACAAGAAAACAATGAGAGATATTTATCAATCTGTAGTTGAGCAAATTAAAAATAACATTTACTATTCATGCAACATGGAAGCTACAATTCCATTTGTGCCGACCGAAGGCGGTTTAAATATTAATTTTCTTCAAGACTTAAAGAATCTTGAATCTAGAGGTGGTTTATCTTGGACGGCTGAAGATATGTCAAAAGTTAAAGAGTATGCCGATAATCTTCTTGATTTAGGAATCCTTGATAGTGAAGATGGATGTAAATTGGTGCTTGAATATAATGCTTGCAAATATAATAAAGACACTATAAACAAGTTCAATAAGTTATTTGTTGAAATAGCAGTTTATTTAGCAAAAAATTTCAATAATCAAAATTTGAATTTTGAAGAAATCATTAAAGATAAACTACTAGATTAGTAAGACTAAATGATGCTAAATATTTATTATTTGTTATAATTATAGGTAGATGTAGAACATTGGAGGTTTATTATGCAAAAGAAATTGATTTTATTGTCTTTACTTTCTATTTTATCCCTTGCATCCTGCGGAAATAACGAACCTATTAAAGGTGCTACTTATAAATGGCGAGTTGATAATATAAAACATGAAAATTTCACCGATTTAGGCCACTATGTCATTGATGTTGATACTCACACTAATTTTGATTTTGATAAAGCACTGGCGTATTCAAACGCTCGTTATGATAAGTGGGCTAAGCAAAAGGGTGGAGCCTGTTCTGCTTTAGCAACAAAAACCAATACTGGTGATGTTTTAATTGGTAGAAATCTAGATTTAACAGTATCTCAACTTCCTTGCTATGTCACTCACGTTGAGCCTGTAAATGGCTTTAAATATAAAACCATCAATTTTACTTATGATGAACTCTTTTTAAGCGGTGATAAATATGATGCCTTAAAACAAAAACAAAAAATTGAAGATGATTATTATAACGCTCTTCCATTATTAGCATCAGATTCATTCAATGAAAAAGGTCTTTATATTGAATACAATATGAGAGCATTTGAAGAATATATGATTTGTAGTGGCACAAATCCAAATTGTGAAAGAAGAATTTGTACCATTTCTCTTCCATATATTGTTGCCGCTAACTGCGCTACAGTAAGTGAAGCATTGGATTAC